>CAKUPI010000194.1 GCA_934675045.1 uncultured Eubacteriales bacterium | reverse complement strand
GATAGGTGCAGGCCAGCACCCGGGTCAGGCCGAGGGAGCGGAGCGGGTGCAGCGCGGGCACATAGCTTTGCAGCGAGCAGTTGGACTTGACGGCGACAAAGCCGCGGCGCGTTCCCAGACGGGCGCGCTGCGCGGGGATGACTTCGCAGTGCTCGGGGTTGACCTCGGGAATGATCATGGGCACGTCGGGCGTGAAGCGGTGCGCCGAGTTGTTGGAAACGACCGGACATTCCAGCCTGGCATACCGCTCTTCCAGCGCGCGGATCTCTTCTTTTTTCATATCGACGGCGCAAAAGACAAAATCGACCGCCGCCGCGATTTTTTCCGCGTCGGCCGCGGCGTCGAGCACCGTCAGCTGCGCGAGGGACTCCGGCAGCGGCGTTTTCATGCACCAGCGCCCGCCGAGCGCCTGCGCGTACGTTTTTCCGGCGCTGCGCCCGCTGGCCCCCAGCGCGGTCACCGTGAACCAGGGGTGCCCGGCCAGCAGCGTGGCAAAGCGCTGCCCCACCATGCCGGTGGCCCCCAAAATTCCAACGCGATAGTTTTTCATCGTATAGCTTTCCCCTTTTTGTCAAAATCGATTCGGTATTATCAGGATATGAGCTTCTCCGCCCCGCCGTCCGTCAAGCCGGGCCAATAACAAGATAAGGGGGGATTTTACTCCCCCCTTATGCCTTTTACCATTCAGACGGGTCGTGCCAGTCGGGCTCAAGCTCGCAGCGCTTTTCGCGGGTGAAAAGGCCGGCGATCACGCTTTGCAGGTCGTCGCCCTCGAACAAAAGGCGGTACATCGCCTCGGAAATGGGCAGCTCGACCGGCATGGTCTTTTGCAGCTCGTGCACGGCCTGCACGGCATAATACCCCTCGACAACGGCGCCGACCTCGCAAATGGCCTCATCCGGCTTTTTTCCCGCGCCGATGAGCAGCCCGGCGCGCCGGTTGCGCGAGTGGTTGGACACGCAGGTGACAATCAAATCGCCGACGCCCGACAACCCGGAAAAGGTCTGCGCCTTCCCCCCCATGCGCACGCCGAAGCGCGCCATTTCGGCAATGCCGCGGGTCATGATCAGTGCCTTGGTGTTGTCGCCGAAGCCGGCGCCGTCGCTGATGCCGACGGCCAGCGCCATGATGTTTTTCATCGCGCCGCCGAGCTCGGCCCCCACGATGTCCGGGCTGGTGTAGACGCGGAAGTTGGAGCCCGAGAAAACCTCCTGAACCTCGTTGGCCGCCTCTCTGTCGCGCGATGCGGCGACAACGGCGGTGGGCACCCCGCGCGAAACCTCCTCGGCATGGGACGGGCCGGTCAGCGCGACGACGGGCGCCTTGCCCGCCAGCGCGCGCTCGAGCGCGTCGGACAGCAGGCAGTATCCGCCCTCGCGGTCAAACCCTTTGGACAGCAAAACCACCGGGCGGCCGGCGGGCAGGAAGTCGCGCAGGCTAACCGCCGTTTCGTGCACGGCAAAGGAGGGCACGGCGATGACCGCCATGTCGGTGTCGGCGGCCGCGCGCCGGTCGGTTGTAATGGCGATGTCCTCGTCCAGCCGGATGCCGGGCAGCAGCTTTTCGTTGCCGCGATGTTTAGTCAGCGCCGCGCACTCCTCTTCAAAAGGCGTCCACAGCGTCATTGTATGTCCGTTCTGGTGCAGCAGCTTGGTGATGGCCAGTCCCCAGCCGCCGCAGCCGAATACTGTCAGTCTCATGCAGACTTCCCCTTTCCGCTTTGCTTTTTTCCGGCGCCGATGGGCGCCTCGGTTCCGCTGACGATGCGTTTGATGTTGGCGCGGTGCAGCCAGATGATAAAGGCGCCGACCGCCGCCGCGTACGCGCAGAAATCCCACTCGCCGAAGTGGAAAATCAGCGCGGAGACCGGAAAGGCGGCGGCCCCGCAGACAGAGGCCAGCGAGATGATGCGCCGCGCGGCCAGCACAAGCAGAAAAACGCCGAGCACAGCGGCCGCAATGCGGATGTCGAGCAGCGTGAGCAGCGTAATGCCGCACACCACGCCCTTTCCGCCTTTGAACCGGTAGTACACCGGGTAGACATGTCCCAGCAGCGCGCCCGTTCCGCCCAGCACGGTGCCGTATTCCGGCCCGATGAGCAGCCGCCCGATCAGCACGGCCGCCACCGTTTTGAGCATGTCGAGCACAAACACCAGAGCCGCCTTGCCGCCCCCGTAGACCCGCAGCGTGTTGGTCATGCCGGCGTTGCCGCTTCCGTAGCGCCGGATGTCGCTTTTGTACAGCCGGCGCGACAAGATGATCGACCAGTTGAGCGAGCCGAGCAGATAGCCGAGCACGGCGGCCAGCGGATACAGGACAAGCGGCGGCAGACCGGGAATCCGACCGCCGCTGACGATATGCTCCAATCCCATGACGCCCCGGACCTCAGCTTTCCTTTTCCCCGCGCTGGCGCACGATCATGCGGATGGGCGTGCCCTCCAGACCGAACACCTCGCGAATCTTGTTTTCGAGATACCGCAGGTAGGAAAAATGGAACAGCCGTGCATCGTTGCAGAAGCAGACAAAGGCCGGCGGCTGAATGCCGACCTGCGTCATGTAATAAACCTTGAGGCGGCGCCCCTTGTCGGTCGGCGGCTGAACGCGCGCCGTCGCCTCGGCCAGAATGGCGTTGAGGGTGCCGGTGGTGATGCGCGTCGTCGAGGCGGCGTACACCTTTTTGATGACGCTGTACAGGTTGTCGACCCGCAGCCCCGTCTTGGCCGAAATAAACACGACGGGCGCATAGGTCATATAGGCCAGCTGGGTGCGCACCTTTTTTTCGTACTCGGCCTGCGTGCCCGTTTCCTTTTCGATGAGGTCCCATTTGTTGATGACGATGACGGCGGCCTTTCCGTTTTCGTGGGCCAGACCGGCCACCTTGGTGTCCTGATCGGTGACGCCGTCCTGCGCGTCGATCATAATCAGGCAGACGTCGGCGCGTTCAATGGCCATCTGGGCCCGCAGCACCGAAAACTTTTCAATGGCCTCGTCGACCTTGGACTTGCGGCGGATGCCGGCCGTGTCAATAAAGACAAACCTGTCCTCCCCGCGCATGACGACGCTGTCGATGCTGTCGCGCGTCGTGCCGGGCTCCGGAGACGTGATCAACCGGTTCTCGCCGAGCACCCGATTGATCAATGTCGACTTGCCGACGTTCGGCCGGCCGACGACGGC
>CAKUPI010000193.1 GCA_934675045.1 uncultured Eubacteriales bacterium | reverse complement strand
GAGCGACCGCGTCCGGCTGCGTCCCACGCTGGCCTCGTCGGCCGTCGCCGGTGTGGCGGCGGGGGTGTGCGGCGGCCTTTTTTCCATCAGCGGGCCGCCGATGGTGCTGTATTACGTCTCCATTCTGCACGATATCGAGCGGTACATGGCAACGACGCAGCTCTTCTTTTTGCTGCACAACGTTTTTCTGATCGCCATGCGCGGCGCGCTGCACCTGTGGCCGCACGGCATCGCCGCGCCGTGCATGGCCGCGCTCGGAGGGCTGCTGTGCGGCTGCTTTCTGGGCGGCCTTATCTTTCGCCGCGCCGACCAGAAAAAAATCAAGCGGGGCGTCTACCTGATGATGGCCCTTTCGGGCCTGTGCATCGCGCTCGGACTGTAAAAGAGAGTAAAAAGGAGACCGCCCCGGTGCGGTCTCCTTTTTGCCATGCACGCCTACACAGCGCAATTCCGTTACAGCGAAAGCTCCTTGCGGCAGTTTTCGCAGATGTTGCGGTTTTTAAAGGGCGTGACCTTTTTGGTGCTGCCGCAGAACACACATTCCTGCTCGTATTTCCGGAGAATGATAGAGTTGCCTTCCACATAAATTTCCATGGGATCACGGATCTCGATGTGCATGGTACGGCGAATCTCTATGGGTAAGACGATGCGGCCCAGTTCATCAATCTTTCTGACAATACCAGTGGATTTCATAATAGCTCCTCCTACAAAAAGACAGTCGGGTGACAAATGGTGTCGTTTGATAGGATTATTTTACTATTGTTGTAATAAAATGTCAATCTAAAGATTGTTAAGATTCCGTGAAAAAATGAGGAAAAACATTGTATAAACGTACAAAGCATGAAGTTCAGTGGGAAAAGGCGGGAAAAAATCCGCGTTTTTTCGCCCGGAGTTTTGGGCGTTCTGCTGCGATCGGACGCGGCTTCGGCGCGCAGACAGAGCGGGTACAGAAAGCTTCAAAGGCCGCCGTCTGCGGTTTTTTGTATATCCAGGCCCGCTCGCCGGGCGCGCGGCGCAAAACAGGCCTGTGCCAGGGCGAAAAAACTTTGCCGCCCCGGCGCCCGCCGTGCGCCTTCTGCTGCCGGAGATGGGCTATTCGGCCTGCCCGTCGCGGCCGTACAGGCGCAGCGCCTTTTGATACAGGGCGTTTTTGGGCAGGCCGTATCGGGCCGAAACCTGCCGAACGGCCGCCATCAGCCCACAGTGCTCGGAAAGCAGGATGCCGCCGATTTCGGCCATGAGCAGCTCGTCGTCCGGCCGGGCACCGGCGCTCTGCGCCGGCGCGCCGCCCACGACGAGAACAAACTCGCCCTTGGGCGGGGCTTCGGTGTACCTCTGCACCGCCTGCGCCAGCGTGGTGCGGATGACCTCTTCGTGCAGCTTGGTGATTTCGCGGCAAAGGGCCACGGGGCGGTCGCCCAGCGCCTCGAGCATATCCGCGAGTGTGCGCAGCAGCTTGTGCGGGGCCTCGTAAAAGACCATGGTGCGCTTTTCCGTCCGCAGCTCGTCCAGATGCTCGCGGCGGCTTTTTTTGTTGGTGGACAAAAAGCCCTCGAAGGTGAAGCGGCCGCAGTCCATGCCCGAAATGGACAGGGCGGCGACGGCGGCGCAGCACCCGGGCACGGCGACGACCTCGATGCCGCGCTCGGCGCAGACGGCGACCAGATCGGTGCCCGGGTCGGAGACGGCGGGGGTTCCGGCGTCGGTGATCAGGGCGCAGCTTTCCCCGGCCTCCATGCGGCGGGCCAAAAGCTCGCCCTTTTGCCGCCGGTTGTGCTCGTAGTAGCTGATCTGCGGTTTTTTGATGCCGAAATGGTTGAGCAGCTTGGCGCCCACGCGGGTGTCCTCGGCGGCGATAAAATCGACGCTGCGCAGCGTTTCAAGGGCGCGGGGCGAAAAATCCCCCAGATTGCCGATGGGGGTGGAAACGACATAGAGCTTTCCGGGCATAACGGTTTTCTCCTAACGGTAAATTTCAAGAACTTCGGGCGTGTACCGGCCCGACTCGTCGCGCATGAAAAGGGGAGGGAGAACGGCGAGCGACGCGCCGCCGCCCTTGCGGGCCTCGACGAGGGCCAGACTGGCCTCGCGCCCCGGCTGATGGTGGACAAGGCGGAGCCGCTTGGGCTCCAGACGGTGGGCGTGCAGCGCGGAAAAGAGGGCGGCCAGCCGGTCGGGCCGGTAGCAGAGGAAAAACCGCCCTCCCCAGCGCAGCGCAAAGTCGGCCGCGGCGCACAGCTCCTCGGGCGAACAGCCGCTGCCGCAGCGCGCGGCGGCCAGTGCGTCGCCCTGCGCGACGGCGCCCCGGGCGGGGTCGAAATAGGGCGGGTTGGACAGGCACAGGTCATAGCGCCCCCTGAAGCAGGCGGGCAGCGAGCGCAAATCGCCCTGCACGACGCGGCCGCGCCGGGCAAAGCCGGAGCGCTCGTAATTGGCTTCGGCGCGCAGGGCGGCCTGCTTTGTCAGCTCGACGCCGTCGACGCGCAAATGCGGATGCTTGGCCAGCAGCATAAGCCCCAAAACCCCCTGACCTGCGCCCAAATCCAGAGCCAGCTCGCCTTTTTTGGGGCGGACGAAGGCGGCGAGCAGCACCGAATCCTGCGTCAGGGGAAAAAGCCCGTCCTGCTGCACCATGTCGATATTTCCGGGCAGCGGTATGGTTCGTTCCGTGCCGGCCACCTCCTTGCCGATGAAAAGGCCATCAAGTTTGTCTATTATAGCATAATCGGCATTTGTGTGCAAAAAATAGAGAAAACAACGGACAAGGGAGAGTCGATTATGCAGCCAAAACAGCGCCTTTTCGCGCTTTGCAGCCTTTGCCTTCTGGCGGTCATGCTGATGGGGCACTTCGCCGGGGCCGGGGCCGCCGTGTACCGTCAGGGGGCAAGCGGCCAGACGGTGCGCGGCATTCAGCAGAAGCTCAAAAACTGGGGGTATTACAAGGGCGAGGTCGACGGCCTCTTCGGCAGCCGGACCGCGGAGGCCGTCCGGTACTTTCAGCGGAAAAACGGGCTGACGGCCGACGGCGTTGTCGGCGCGGCCACGCTGAAGGCGCTCGGCATGCAAAGCCCGGCCGGGAACGGCGCGGCGGCCGGGCGCGGCAACGACCTCGAGCTGCTGGCGCGCATGATTTCGGCCGAGGCGCGCGGCGAGCCGTATACCGGTCAGGTGGCCGTCGGGGCCGTCATCC
>CAKUPI010000192.1 GCA_934675045.1 uncultured Eubacteriales bacterium | reverse complement strand
GTCATGAAGGACGGCGCCGTCGTCAAGAGCTGACGGCCCTCTTTACACAAACCGGCAGAAAAGATTGTATTCTGACCGCGGCTGTGGTATAATAGCTTGCGGAAATCTTGTAAATCAGCGGGAAAAGGCAGGGAAACAGGTTTCCTTGCCTTTTCTCATTCAGAAAGTGGGATAAAATGGACAGCAATTCCTTTGCAGCCCTGTCCTTGTCGCCCGAGGTTCTTCGGGCCGTCGAGGAAATCGGCTTTACCGAAATGACAGAAATCCAGCAAAAGGCCATTCCCGCCGTGCTCGAAGGGCGCGACGTCATCGGCCGTTCCAGCACCGGCACCGGCAAAACCGCCGCCTTCGGCCTGCCCGCCGTCGAGCTGTGCCAAAGCGGCCGGGGCGGCCCGCAGGTGCTCATTCTGCTGCCCACACGCGAGCTGGCGCTGCAGGTCTGCGAGGAAATGCAGAAGTTTTCGCACTACAAGGAGCTGTGCGTCGTTCCCGTCTACGGCGGCGCCTCCATCATCAACCAAATCAACGATCTCAAGTACGCCGAAATCGTCGTCGGCACCCCCGGCCGCGTCATCGACCACCTGCACCGCGGCACGCTGGAGCTGGGAAAGGTCCGCATGGTTGTGCTCGACGAGGCCGACGAAATGCTCAACATGGGCTTTCTGGACGACATGAAGGCCATTTTGCGCTGCACGCCCAAGGATCGGCAGACCCTTTTGTTCTCGGCCACCATGCCGAGCGCCATCATGCGCCTGACCGAACGTTTTCAGCGCGACCCCCTGCTCATCGAGGGCGACGACGGCCAGACCGCCTTTGATCTCATTTCGCAGTACTACTGCGAGGTGCCCGTCAAGCGCAAAATGAGCGCCGTGATCCGCCTGTTTGAAATGGAGGACATCACCCGCGCCCTCATCTTCTGCAACACCAAGCGCATGGTCGACGTGCTGACCGAAAGCCTGCGCCGCCGCGGACTGCTTGCCACCGCCCTGCACGGCGATATGCGCCAGTCGGCCCGCACCAAAATCATGCAGGACTTCAAGGCGGGCAAGGTCAATGTGCTCATCGCCACCGACGTGGCGGCCCGCGGTATTGACGCCAGCGGCGTCGAGGCCATCATCAACTACGACATGCCGCAGGACACCGAATATTATATTCACCGCATCGGCCGCACCGGCCGTGCCGGAAAGCTGGGCGCCGCTTATACCCTTGTGGCCGGGCACGGCGAGCTGTTTGACCTCGCCACCATCGTCGAAAGCACCGGGGCGCAGCTCGACCTCTTTGTCATCGACGGGCTGGAGGAGGCCGCGGCCGATTCCGTGTGCACTGCCGACGGCGGCGAGCGCCGTCAGCGCTCGGGCCGCTCCCGCCGCGGCGGGCGTTCGGAGCGCGCAGGCTCCCGCTCTTCGGGCGGCAAGCCGGCGGCCGAGCGCGGCGATCTCGTCGCGCTGACCCTTGACGTCGGCAGCGAGCACGGCGTTTCGCCCAACCACATCCTTTCGGCGCTGGCCGACGGCAGCGGCGTGCGCCGCGCCGACATCGGCAAAATCGACATCGGCGCCGAGACCTCGACCGTTCTGCTGCCGCGCGAGGGCGCCCGCGCCATGATGGCCCTCGAGGCCCCCATTGTCAAGGACTTTGTCGTCACCCTCTCCTGCGGCGGCATGGACGCGCCCGGGCAGGCGGATGGTGACGCGCCGAAAAAGCGCCGCCGCAGACGCCGCCGGAGCAAAAAGCCGGAAGCCGGCTCGCCCGCCGGTGCTTCGGCCGAAAACGCGGCAGACCCGCACTGAGCAAAAGGAAAAGACCCGCTTCCTTGCAGGAAGCGGGCCTTTTGTTCACCGTACGAAATTGGTGCGCTGCTTGGGCTCGCTCTGCGGCTTGGTAACGCCGGCGTTCTGGCCCGCCTGAATGCATTTGAGCAGCCATGCCATATTCCTGCCCAGCGTGCGCATGATTTGCAGCCCCTCCGCGTCCTGCCGGACCTCGTCGGGCGTGTTGCCGTGCACCATATTCCAGTACTGGGACGAAACGATGGGCATACGGGAAATGGTGAAGTATTTGTTGAGCACATCGAGCGCGGCCGTGGTGCCGGCGCGCCGTGCCGAAGCGACGGCCGCTCCCGGCTTGAAGGCAAACACCTCGGGCCCGGCGGCGTAAAATAGCCTGTCAAGGAAGGAGATCACCGCGCCCGAGGGATGGGCGTAGTACACCGGCGTTCCAAAGACAAACCCGTCGGCTTCCGCCGCCTTGGCCAGCACCTCGTTGACGGCGTCATCCCCAAAGACACACCGGTTCTCCAGCTTTGCGCAGGCCCCGCAGGCCGTGCAGTCGCGAATGGGCGCTTTGCCCAGCCAGACAATTTCGCTGTCCACCCCTTCTCCGGCCAGCGCGGCGGCCACCTCGCGCAGGGCGGTGTCGGTGCAGCCGTGCTCGTGGGGGCTGCCGTTCAGCATCAGCACTTTCATCGGTCTCATCCTTTCATGCTTTCTTGCTATTATTATAGCACAGACGTCTCCTTAAAACAAACGCCTTGTATGACGGGCTGCAGCTGTACGCCGGCCAGCGCGGCGTCGAGCGCCGCTTCGCACAGGGCAAAGTCGGCCACCATCGACCGGGGCTTTCTCTCGGGGTCGTCCTGCCTGAAGGGGACGAAGTAGACCAGCCTGCGGTTGAGCAGCCCCCCGATGTTCTGCGCCGCCGTGCCCAGCGCGTCGTTGGTGGAAACGGCCAGCACCAGCGGCCTGCCGTTGCGCACGTGCGCCTTGGCCGCCATGAGAACGGCGGTGTCGGTAATGCCCCAGTTGAGCTTTGCCAGCGTATTGCCGGTGCAGGGCGCAATGAGCACGGCGTCAAACAGCTTTTCCGGCCCTATGCGCTCGGCCTGCACGATGCCGGTCATCGCCGGGCGGCCGGTGATGGCCTCGACCCGGCTGCGAAAGTCGCCGGCTTTGAAAAAGCGCGTGTCCGTCTGCGCGCTGGCCGGCGAGAGAATGGCCGTCACCTCGTTGTGCGCAGCCAGCCCGCGCAGCACCACAAGCACCTGCGAAAAGGTGCAGAAAGAGCCTGTAATGCAGACTCCGATGCGTTTGTCCTTCATCCGATCTCCTCCATAATATCTCCGACGGCTTGACGAATGATCCGGGCCGACGTCAGCGGCGCGGTCTTTCCGGGCAGTGACAGCGCCCTGCGGACGTTCAGCCCCAACTCCCCGGC
>CAKUPI010000191.1 GCA_934675045.1 uncultured Eubacteriales bacterium | reverse complement strand
GCCCGGCACGGCGCGTTTTTTCCAGCGCCAGCAGCAGCACGTTCTGCGATTTTTCCACGGCGACAAAGAGGTTCTCCGGACAGCGGCGGGCGGTGCCGACGGCAAACTGGCCCTTGCCGCAGCCGATTTCGAGAAAAAGCTCCCCCTGTCTGCCAAAGTGCTCGCGCCAGCGGCCGCGCAGCGCGGGCGGCTCGGTGACCAGCAAATCGGCACAGGCCTCCATGCGGGGAATCAGGTTTTTCTTTTTGCGCATTCTCATAACAGCATGTTCCTCGGTAAATGGATTGGATTTTTTACAATCTATCATTATACCGGGAAAAGCGCCTGCGGGCAAGGGAAAAAACCGGGCGGCGGGTTCGTCGGCGGGTTCGTCTTGACTTGACGCGGTAAAGTGCGGTAAAATAAAAGGGATAAACTGATACCGTAATCGGAGGGGTTTTCCTTGCAAAACGTGCAAAAAAGTAAGAAAATCTTGCAAAACGGGGCGCTGCTGGCAGTGGGCAGCCTGCTGTACGCGGCGGCCATCGCGCTCTTTCTCGACCCGAACCATCTGGCGCCGGGCGGCGTGACCGGCCTTGCCATCATCATCAACTTTCTGACCGACATGCCGACCGGTATGGTGGTGCTGTGCATCAACATTCCGCTCATGCTCATCGGGCTGTGGAAGCTGGGCTACAAGGTCATGCTGAGCACCGTTTTCTGCACCGTTTTTTCGTCGGTGGCGATTGACGTCATCAAGCAGTGGGGCAGCATGACCGACGATTCGCTGCTGGCCGCAGCCGCAGGCGGCGCCCTTCTGGCCGTCGGCATGGGCCTTGTTTTCCACGGGGGCGGCACGACGGGCGGCACCGACATCATCGTCCGGCTGGCCAAGATGCGCTACCCGCATGTCAAAACGGGCAGGCTTTTTCTGATGACCGACTCGGCCATTGTCATCATGTCGGCCTTTATTTTCCACGACATTGACCGCGCGCTGTACGCCACCATCGCCATGGTCGTCTTTACCATCGTCTTTGACAACGTACTGTACGGCGCGGACGGCGCCAAGCTGCTCTACATCATCACCGAGGCCGACCATCCCATCGCCGAGCGGCTGATGGAGCTGGACATCGGCGTCACCTACCTGAAGGGGGTCGGCGCCTATACGGAATCGCCCAAAAAGGTCATTCTCTGCGCCATGCACAAGCGGATTTTCCCGCAGGCGCGCGCCGTTGTGCGGGAAGAGGACCCCAGCGCCTTTATGATTGTCACTTCGGCCAACGAGATTTTCGGCACGGGCTTTAAAGACCATCAACAGCAGCAGCTGTAAAAGGGGGAAACGGTATGAACATCGAAAAAACTCTGGAAAACCTGCGCGAGCGGCACATAGAGGCCGCCTATTACGCGACGGCGCGGGAGGCGCTTGACGGGCTGTGCGCCGAGCTGCACGGGAAGAAGATCGCCTTCGGCGGGTCGGTCACCCTGCAGGAAATGGGGGCCTTTGACGCGCTTTGCGGGGACAATGCGGTTTACTGGCATTGGGTGGAGCGCAGCGCCGACCAGCGCAAAATCGAGTGCGAGGCGCAGGTTTACCTCACCTCGGCCAACGCGCTGGCCGAAACGGGCGAAATCATCAACATCGACGGCACCGGCAACCGCGTTGCCAACGCCATGTACGGGTTTGAGACGGTGTACTATGTCATCGGCGTCAACAAGCTGGCCCCAGACCTGCACGCGGCCGTCGAGCGCGCGCGGCAGGTAGCGGCTCCGCTCAACGCCAAACGTCTGGGACGGGCGACGCCCTGTGCGATCGACGGGAAATGCCACGACTGCCGCAGCGATGATCGCATCTGCAACGTGCTCAGCATCACCATGGGCAAGCCGGGCGGCGTACAGCGCTGCAAGGTTCTGCTCGTCGGCGAGCCGCTCGGCTATTAAGTAAACATTAAAGGAGAGGGAATGCCTGTGGCCGTCAGAAAAAGAGCCGTCGCCGCGCTCTGTCTCGCGCTGCTTTTGCTGGGCGGCTGCGGCGGGCTTTCAAACGGGGAATATTACAGAGAACGCGAGCACGCCGGCCATACCGAAGAAACCGGAACACTCAGCGCCAACGCCATCGGCAATTATTACACGCTGCAAACGGCTCTGCAAAACATGATTCGCTCGGCCCGCGAAAGCGACAGCATCCGCGTCAGCGACTACAACGGCGACCTGGACGAGGACCTTGAGAAGATCCGGCAGTACTTCACAACGGTTTATCCGCTGGGGGTCTACGCGGTGCAGGGCATCGGCTACGACAAAACCCGCGTGCTGTCGGCCATGGAAATCAGCGTCACCGTTCAGTACCGCCGCACGCCCGAGGAAATCCGCAGCGTCGTCGAGCTGCTCGACGAGGAGGAGTTTGAGCGGAGCATGACGGAGTTTTTCCGCACTTACGGCTCCAAAAAGGTCTTTTCCTTCACGTGGTTTACCGATTCGGACGAAACCTTTATGAACCGCATTATGAAAAGCTGGGCGGCGGCCGGGGAATACGCCGTCGCGCTCGACGGCGTTTCCTTCACCTGCTACCCCGAGGACGGCTACCGCCGGATTGTCGAGATTGACGCCCGTTATCTGGAAGAGCCCGAGGATTTGGCCGCGCAGACGCAGAAGGTGGGCGCGCAGGCCGACGAGATCGTCCGGCAGCTTCCGGCGGGGGAGACACAGCGTGAGACGCTGAGCACACTGACCGAATGGCTGCTGGGCAACGTGCGGATTGACGAAGAGGCCACCCGCGTCATCCGCGAAACGGGGGGGCTGCAAAAGAAAACGCCGGTCTACACCGCCTACGGCGCGCTGGTCGAGCGGGCGGCGGCGCAGTCGGGGCTGGTGCTGGCCGCCGAGGTGCTGGGCAGACGTCTGGGATTAAGCTGCACCGTCGTCATCGGCAGCCGCGACGGCGAGGCGTACTGGTGGCTGGCCGTTCGGACAGACGAGGGCTGGCTGCACCTCGACCTGCTGTCCGAGGAGACGGTGCCGGCCGTGGACGGTGAGGACGGTGCCGTCGTCTTGCGGTACATCTTCGGGCAGGACGAGGCGGCCCGCCGCTTTGCATGGGACGAAGCGCTGTACCGTTTTGACTGATGGGAAAAAAGTTGATTTTGAGGCTTGACAAACGGAGTGCTTTTCAGTATACTAATAAAGCACTTGCGGATGTAGCTCATCTGGTAGAGCGCCACCTTGCCAAGGTGGAGGTAGCGAGTTCGAGCCTCGTCATCCGCT
>CAKUPI010000190.1 GCA_934675045.1 uncultured Eubacteriales bacterium | reverse complement strand
TTTCCGCGCGGCGGCTGAAAGGCAGCCGCTCCCGCGTGCTTTCAGAAAAATCGCCCTTGCCGGGCGCGAGCGCGGCGGAGCGAAACGGGGAAAGCTTTGGGCACAATGCACAAAAACAAAATGGCGTTGTCTTTTGTTGTTGGGAGGCTTTACAAAGAAGCAGAAGTGTGCTATGGTGAAGGCAACCCGATACGACAGGATGTGATGCTTGTGTACCCCGCGCATATTCGCCCAAACGGAGAGCGGCAAACGGTGCGGGAGCACTGCCGGAATACGGCGGCGCTTGCCGCAAACGCGCTGCGCGCGATCGGGCTGGAAAAAAGCGCCTTCCTTGCCGGCCTGCTGCACGACGCCGGAAAGAACAAGCGGGAATACGAGCAATATCTGCTAAAAGCCGCCTGCGGCGGGAAGGCCGTCCGCGGCAGCGTCAAGCACACCTTTGCCGGGGTGCGCTTTCTGCTGGATCGGTGGCACGGCACCGGCGGGGAATGTTCGTATTCCGACGTCGCTTCCGAGCTGCTGGCCTTTGCCGCGGGCGCGCACCACGGCCTGTTCGACTGCATCGACGCCCGGCGGGAGAGCGGCTTCTGGCACAGGCAGACCGGGGAGGGGATTTTCTATGACGAGTCCATCCGGAACTTTTTGGAGCAGTGCGCCGGCGAAGAAGAACTTAATCGCCTGTTTTGGGCCGCCGTTTGCGAGATGACCCCGATGCTGAACAGGCTGTCCGCACTTTCCGGCCAGAGGGATGACAACGAGGCCAACCGGGAGACCGCCTTTTACATCGGGCTTCTGGCACGGATGCTCCTGTCCGCCGTGATCGAGGGGGATCGTGCCGATACCGCGGCCTTTATGGACGGAACCGAGCCGTCCAGATATCCGGCGGACATGCGGCCCGTCTGGGCCGAACGGCTGGCCTTTATGGAAGCGAAGCTTTCGGAGCTTCCGCGCAAAACGTCCATCGACCGCGCGCGCCGCCGCATTTCCGACGACTGTGCCTCCGCGGCCGCCCGCCCCGGCGGGGTCTGCCGCCTAAACGTCCCCACGGGCGGCGGGAAAACGCTGGCGGGTCTCCGGTTTGCCCTGACCCACGCGGCCAAATGGAAGAAGTCGCGGATTGTTTTCACCGCGCCGCTGCTGTCCATTCTCGACCAGAACGCCCCTATCATCCGCCGCTTTGTGGGGGACGACACGCTGGTTTTGGAGCATCATTCCAACCTTGTCGAGCCGAAGGAGACGCCCGAGCGCTTGCAGGAATCGGAGCTGCTCGCCGACTCGTGGAACGCGCCGATCCTCATCACCACGCTGGTGCAGCTGCTGAACACCTGCTTCAGCGGGAAAACCGGCGCCATTCGCCGCTTCCACGCCCTGTGCGGCAGCGTCATTGTCATCGACGAGGTGCAGACCGTCCCCCATAAAATGCTGACGCTGTTTAACCTCGCCGTCAACTTTCTGTCGGAAATCTGCGGCGCCACCGTCGTCTTGTGCTCCGCCACCCAGCCCTGTCTGGAGGCGGCCGCCCATCCGCTGCACCGGAAGCCCGTGGATTTGGTGCCGTACCGAAAGGAGCTGTGGGAGGTTTTCAGGCGCACGGAGATTCAAAACGCGGGCTGTGCCAGACTGGAGGAGTTTCCGCAAATTGTCATGCGGACGCTGGAGCAGTGCGGCAGTCTGCTGGTCGTGTGCAATACAAAAAAGGAAGCGGCCTTTTTGTTTGAACGGCTGCAGGGCGAGAACTGCCGGTGCTTCCACCTGTCCGCGGCCATGTGCGTCGAGCACCGGCGGCAGACCTTGCGGGACTTGCAGGCGGCGATGGACCGGCCCTTTCCGGACAAGCCGAAGGTCGTCTGCCTCTCCACACAGGTGATCGAAGCCGGCGTGGACATCTCCTTTCAGCGGGTGATCCGCTTTTCCGCCGGAATGGACAGCGTCGTTCAAGCGGCGGGGCGGTGCAACCGACACGCCGAGCAGGCCGCGCCCGCGCCGGTGTCCCTCATACGGTGCACCGACGAAAGGCTGCGCGGTCTGGACGACATTCTTCGCGGGCAGAACGCGACCACCGCCCTTTTGACCGCCTTTGAAAGGGATCCGGAAAAATACCGGCATGACCTTTCCTCGCAAGAGGCCATCGGCTTTTACTACCGCCGCCTGTACGGCGAAATGGAAGGCGGCTTTCAGGACAGTCAGACGCCGGAGCACGGCTCCGTCTATCGGCTGCTGGCCGATAACCCCCGCTATGCGGACGCCGACTGCGCGCAGGCCGGACGGTATTTTCTGCGGCAGGCCTTCCGACTGGCGGGCGGGCTGTTTCAGGTGTTTGACGAGGATACGGTTTCGCTGCTTGTGCCCTACGGAAAGGGGTGCGAGATTCAAAACGCGCTGCTGGACGCCGCAAATACGGCCGGACAGAAGGACTGGGCGTCCATTCGCGGCCGGATTTTAGAGGCAAAGGGCTACTGCGTCAGCGTTTACCGCTATCAGCTGGAGCGGCTTCAGGCCCTTGGCGCCGTGACCGGCCTGTTTGACGGCGCCGTGCAAATCCTGTCCGGCTTTTACCATGCGCACACCGGCTTTTCTCTGGACGCCGGTATCCTTGATTTTCAGGAGGTGTAGCAATTGAAAACGGAGCATCCCAACATCGTAGAGTTCGAAGTCTCCGGCGACTATGCGCTTTTTTCCGACCCCATCATGCGTCTGGGCGGCGAGAAGTGCAGCTATCAGATTCCCACCTATGAGGCGCTGAAGGGCATTTTGTCCTCGGTGTACTGGAAGCCCACCTTCATCTGGCGGATTCTGGACGTGCGGGTCATGAACCGGCTCCAGACCGAGGTCAAAGGCATTCGCCCCATCAAATATCACGGCGGCAACGACCTGGCCTACTACACCTACCTGAAAAACTGCCGCTATCAGGTCAGAGCCTGCTTTGCGTGGAACGACAACCGCCCGGAGCTGGCTTGCGACCGGAATGAAAACAAGCACCACTGCATTGCCCGCCGGATGATCGAAAAAGGCGGGCGGCGCGATGTTTTTCTGGGCACCCGGGAGTGTCAGGGGTATGTCGAGCCCTGCACCTTCGGAAGCGGCGCGGGGGCCTACGACGATTTGCCCGAGCTGAGCTTCGGGCTGATGTACCACGGAATTACCTATCCGGACGAGGCGTATTCCGAGGAAACCCGCGGGCGGATGACGGCACGCTTTTGGTATCCGGTCATGAAAAAGGGAGTCGTGCACTTTCTCCCACCGGAGGA
>CAKUPI010000189.1 GCA_934675045.1 uncultured Eubacteriales bacterium | reverse complement strand
CTCAGCCAATCCTTCAACCAGATGCTGGAACGGCTGAACAACGCCTTTGCCGCGCAGCGGCAGTTCACCGGCAACGCCGCCCACGAGCTGCGCACACCCCTGTCGCTGATGCAGGCGCAGCTCGAGCTGTTCTGCGCCGAGCACCCCGACCTGCGGCCGGAGGCGGCGGAGTTTCTCGCCCTGCTGCGCGAGCAGACGGAACGGCTGACGCAGATGACCAAGACCCTGCTGGAGATGAGCAACTTGCAGCAGGCGGCCCGAAACGACCACATCGAGCTGGCGCCGATGGTGGAGGAGATTTTCACGGACCTTGCGCCGCTGGCCGAGAAAAGCGGCATTTCGCTGGAGCACGAGGGCGACGGCGCCATGACCGGCAGCGACGCGCTCATTTACCGGATGCTCTTCAACCTGACGGAGAACGCCGTCAAGTACAACCGCCCGGGCGGGTCGGTGCGGGTTGCGGTGGCCCAAAGCCAAGACCGGATTTCCGTCCGCGTGGCCGACACCGGCCGCGGCATTCCAGAGGAGTTTCGGCGGAGCATTTTCCAGCCCTTCTTCCGGGTGGACAAGTCCCGCAGCCGGGAATACGGCGGCGCGGGGCTGGGCCTTTCGCTGGTGTGGGAAATCGCCGATTTGCACGGCGGCGCCGTGTGGGTGGAAAAAAGCTCGGAAGAGGGCACCACCATCGCGGTGGAGATGCCGGTTCGGTAAAGGGGCGGCAATGCGCTTTTGCGCCCGCCCGGCATACAGGCATTTTCCGTCTTTTGGGGATACAGAACGAGGCATCGGCTTTGCACTGCAAAGCCGATGCCTCGTGTTTTTTGGCCTTGAAACGGACGTTTGCGCCGTTTGCCGGGTTATTTTGCGATTTTTTCGCAGAAGCGGTGCAGAATGGCGGCAACCTGCGCTCTCGTCGCCTGACCCTGCGGGTCAAGGGTGTTGTCCGGCGTGCCGCGGATAAGCTCCTGCCCGACCGCCCAGTTCATGGCGGAAATGGCGTAGGTGCTGATTTTGTCGTCGTCGCAAAAGCCCGTCAGGTTTTCTTCCAGCGTGACGGCGGTCAGGCCCTTGTACTGCGCGTAGCGGGACAAAATGGCGGCCATCTGCTCTCTTGTGATGCTGTCGTCGGCGCCGAACAGGTTCTCGCCGTAGCCGTTGACAATCTCGTTGGCCGCGGCCCATGTGATGGCTTTTTCGTAGTAGCTGCCGGCCTGCACATCGTCAAACGGGCACTTTTCGGAAACGGCCGGCTCGTTTTCCATGCGGTAGAGAATGACGACAATCATGCCGCGGGAGGTGGGCTGGGCCGGGCTGAAGGTCTTGCTGCCGGTGCCCTTCATCAGGCCCTTTTCCCAGACGTACTCAGCGTCGGCGCAGAACCAGTCTGTGGGCTTGACGTCCTCAAACGGGAAGGTGGAGGCGGGACGCATCGTCCACTTGGCGTAAACGGTCATGTCCTTGTCGAGCGTGACGCTGCTCACCGGAGCGGTCAGGCCGCTGTCGGAATACCAGCCGGCAAAGTCGTAATTTTCGCGGCTCGGCGTGTACGGGGCAAGGCTGACAACAGAGCCGCTGTCCGCGGTGACGCTGCCGATGGCGCTGCCGCCGTTGGTGACAAAGGACAGGGTGAAGCGGGTGGCCGCTTCTTCGCCGCCCGAGGGGGCCGGGCCGGGCGTTACCGTGATGTTCTGCTCGGCTTTCCGGGTCACGCCGTCCTCGGTGTAGCGGATGACGATTTGAGTGACCGATTCCTTGAGCGCGCCGTTGGGGCTGTACGTGTAGGCGGTGACGGGGGCGCTCGTGCCGTCGCTGTAACGGGCCGTGACGACCATGCCGTTTGTGCTGAAGCTCTCGCCGACGCGGTAAGCCGTCTTTGCCGGCGCTGTCGTGACGGAAATGTCCATCAGCGTTTTCGAAGCGGACGCCGAAACGGTGACATTGCAGACGGCCTTAAAGCCGCCGTCGGTGGTGGTGACGGTGATAACGGCGCTGCCCTCCGTCAACGCGGTGACAAGCCCGTTCTCCACGCCGGCGACGGCGGGGTTGCTGGACGTCCAGCTGACGGTTTTGTCGGGGGCGTTGCCGGGGGTGACGGTGGCCGTCAGCCTGCGCGAGCCGCCCGGCTGAAGGGCCAGGGCGTTGAAATCAAGGGTGACGCCGGTCGCGGCAAGGGTATAGGCGTATTCGCGGTAGTCCTTCACCGAGCAGGCGCTGCATTCGCGCATCTGCCTGCCCGTCACGCCCTCGGCGGCGGGCTTGAGCGTTTTCCACGGGCCGTAGGTGTGCTCGCACTTGTCGATGAACGCGCCGCGCTCGGCGAGCTTGCCGCAGTCGTTGCAGACGTGGTTGCCGGTAAAGCCGCGGGTGGTGCAGGTGGCGGGCATTGCGTCGGTCAGCGTGGTGTTTGCGTGCATACGCGGCGTCTTTTCACCCGCCTGCATGGTTTCGCCGCAGTAGGGGCAGATCAGATTGCCGGCATTGCCGTAGTGGCGGCAGTCGCCGGACACCACAGACTTCGGGTCGATGACCCATTGGTCCTCCGACGCGTGGCCGGTGGGCTCTGTCTTGCCGCCCTCGGTGAGCACCTCGCCGCACACCGCGCAGAGGGTATCGCCCTCTTTGCCGTAGGAAGTGCAGCCGGCGGGAATGGCTTCGCCGGTCACCGTGCCGCCGCTGTGCGGGCAGGTGTCGTACACGGCCTCCAGATGGATAATATAATCGGCATAGGTCGGATTGGCCGCGGCAGGGGTGATCGTTTCAACCGTAAAGGTGGTTTCTTCCTGCGTCGGGTCGGAGAGGGTGACGCCGTAGATGGGATTCCAGCGGGAGAAGGTCTTTCCGCTGAGCTGGCGGGGCCGGATGGTGATCACATCGCCCGCCCGGCCGCTGGCCACGGCCTTTCCCTGTGCGTTGAGGCTGATTCCGTTTTCCACAACGATGGGATAGCTGCCCGCCGGCATGGCCTTGCGGATTTCAAACTCGCAGACCTTACACGTGGACACACCGGAGCCGTCTGTCTCCCCGTCGGGCGGGAGGTCGACGTTCAGGCCCGTTATCATGTGGACCATGGAGGGGCCCTTGACATTGCAGCCGGGCTTTTTGCAGTAGAACCAGTGGTGGGTTTTGTCGGCGCCGAAGACCGTGAGCGTCACGCCGTCGATTTCGGCCGTCATGGAAGCGTCGATGAGACCGCCCAGCGTATCCTTATTTACCGTCCATGTTCCCAGGCCCTCGGTGGCATAGTGAAGATGCTCGGCCAGGGTAAAGAACTCGTGCTCGTGGGGCAGCTTTTTGACCTGGCGGGTG
>CAKUPI010000188.1 GCA_934675045.1 uncultured Eubacteriales bacterium | reverse complement strand
TTTGAGCCATTTTTCAGGTGCGGATGAAGGGACTTGAACCCCCATGAAGTTGCCCTCACATGGACCTGAACCATGCGCGTCTGCCGATTCCGCCACATCCGCAAGTGCAAGAACTATTATATCCGCTCAAGGGCCGCTTGTCAACACTTTTTTTCATATTTTTGAAATATCTTTTTTGCGCCGCCGGGGCCGGGCTTTTCTCCCGCCGCGGGCTGTGCTATAATAGCAAAAAACGAAAGGGGCTGTCAGGCATGGTTTACCGCACTTTGGGGAGAAGCGGACTGCGGGTCAGCGAGGTCGGGCTGGGGGCCGAGCATCTGGAAGGGCTTTCGCCCGAGCAGGTCTTTGCCGTTGTCGACCGGGCGCTGGCGCAGGGGATCAACATCATCGACGTCTTTATGTCCGAGCCGCAGGTGCGCTCCAACATCGGCATGGCCATTCGGGGCCGGCGCGACAAGGTCGTTTTGCAGGGACATATCGGCGCCGCCTGGATCAACGGCCAGTATGCGCGCACGCGCGACGCCGCGCAGTGCCGTCTGTTTTTTGAGGATTTCCGCACCCGTCTGGGCGTCGACACGGTGGACATCGGCATGCTGCACTACATCGACGATCAGGAGGATTTTGACCGCGTATTCGGCGGCGAGATCATCCGCTATGCCCTTGAGCTGCGCGGCAAGGGCGTCATCCGCGCCCTTGGCATGAGCTCGCACAACCCCGTCATCGCCCGCCAGGCGGTGGAAACGGGGCTTTTGGACGTGCTGCTCTTCAGCATCAACCCGGCGTATGACCTCATGCCCGAGGACGCGGCGCTCGACAAGCTGTTCGCCGCCGAAAGCTACCGCAGCGACGCCCTGCACGGCGTCGAGCCTTCGCGCGCGCTGCTCTATCAGACCTGCGAGGCCCGCGGCGTCGGCATTACCGTCATGAAGCCGCTGGCCGCCGGCGCCCTTCTGTCTGCCGACACCTCGCCGTTCGGCACGGCGCTGACCCCCGCGCAGTGTATTCACTACGCGCTGACCCGCCCTGCCGTGGGCAGCGTTCTGGTCGGGTGCCGCACGCCCGCGGAGGTCGACGCCGCCGTTTCGTACGAAAGCTGCACCGCCGGGGAGCGCGATTACTCGGCCGTTTTGGGGGCCGCGCCGCTGTTTTCCATGGAGGGGCGCTGCATGTACTGCAACCATTGCCTGCCCTGCCCCGCGCACATCGACATCGCCGCGGTGGGGAAATACCTCGACATGGCCCTGCTTCACGGCGGGAAGGCCCCCCAAACGGCTGCCGCCCATTACGACGCGCTCAAGGCGCACGCCGGCGACTGCCTCGAGTGCCGCAGCTGCGAGGGCAACTGCCCCTTCCGCGTGCCCGTCGTCGAGCGGATGCACCGCGCCCGGGAGATCTTCGGAAAATAAAATGATCGGCTTTTTTGCATTTTCCTCTTGCAAAATCTCACCCGGTGTGGTAAGCTAATATAGCCGTCGATTTTGGCGGCTCTCTGCGGTCATGGCGGAACAGGCAGACGCGTACGTTTGAGGGGCGTATGGGCAACCGTCCGGGTTCAAGTCCCGGTGACCGCACCAAACCAATATAATCCGAACCAAATCTTCTTAATCGGAGATGGGTTCGGGTTATTTGTTTTCTGCAAGATTCCGGGGCCGGATTCCCTCATCTGCAACGACCCGCCGGCGTTCGCCGGCCTCATTCTGAGCGGCGATGCCGAGGCGCATCTGAACGCCGTGACGGAATACGCGCCCTGCGAAAACTGAACCGCAAAAACCGCGCATCGGGAAGTTCTCCGGAACCTTCCGGTGCGTTTTTTCATGGCGGCGTTCATGGAGGATTTGCCGTTTGCGAAAACCCGCATCTTGACTTTCCCGCCTTTCCGGTGTACACTGATTTGCGAATGAGTTGCAAATTGGGGGCGTGTGACTTGCCGAGTTACAGCACGCGGCAGCGGAAGGCGCTGCTTGCCTATTTGGGGCGGCACCCGGACGAGCTGCTGACCGCACGGCAGATTGCGGCCGCGCTGGCCGGGGAAAGGATCAGCCTGAGCGCCGTATACCGAAACCTTGCGCAACTGGAGGCGGAAGAAAAGGTGCGCCGCAGCAGCAAAAGCGGCACGCGCGAGATCTGCTACCAGTACCTTGACGCCGAGAGCTGCAAAGGTGCGCTGCACATGCGCTGCATAAAATGCGGCAGGACCTTTCACATGGCAAGCGGCAACGCCGTTTTGTTTGCAAAGCACCTGGCGCAGAGCGAGCGGTTCATGCTGGACACCGCCGACACCGTTCTTTACGGAACCTGCTCGGACTGCAAGGAAGATTAGCCCTTAAAAAGGAGGACAGACCGTGACAAAGAACCTTCGTCTGACGGCCCGCCTGCTGGCGGCCGTGCTGGCTGTTGTCCTGCTGTCCTCCGCTGTCTATATCGCGGCCGAGGCCGGCCATGACTGCTCCGGCGAGGACTGCGCCGTCTGCTGCCAGATCAGCGTCTGCGAGCACCTGCTCAAGAGTATCGGTCTTGCCGGTGCTGCCGCGGTTTTCACGGCGGCGGTCGGGTATGCCCCGTGCCGGGTCGTTTTCTCCTGCGCGGAAAGGCCCGGCGCGCCGACGCTCGTTTCTCTCAAGGTCAAGCTTTCGAATTAAAACGGAGCTTTTGCAAGGGTGAAGTCTATCCTTTTTTCGGATAGGCTTTTGCGGCGCTGCCGCTGCCCTTGCATTTTTTGCGCCCATTTTTACATTTTATCATCAACCGGAGGAATATAACCGATGAAAAAGTTAACTGCGCTGCTGCTTGCGCTTTGCATACTGGCCGGCCTTCTTGCCGGCTGCCAAAAGCAGAACCCCGCCGGCAAAACCGACAAGCTGAAAATCGTCACGACCATTTTCCCCGAATACGACTGGGTCAGGGAGATTCTGGGCGACAAGGCGGATAACGCCGAGGTCACCATGCTGCTGGACAACGGCGTTGACCTGCACAGCTACCAGCCCACCGCCGATGACATTGTCAAAATCTCCGGCTGCGACCTCTTTATCCATGTCGGCGGCGAGTCCGACGGCTGGGTCGAGGACGCTTTGAAAAACGCCGCCAACCCGAACAGAAAGGTCATCAATCTGCTGGAGGCTCTCGGCGACGGCGTCAAAACCGAAGAAATGGTCGAGGGCATGCAGGAAAGCGGGCACGGCCACCATCACGGGCACGATGAAGAAATCACTCTGGATGACATCCGAGACCGCACGCTTTCAGATTTTGCCGGTACGTGGAAATCCCTGTACCCCTATTTGCTGCGCGGCGACCTGGACGCGTTCTGCGAGCACCGGGCGG
>CAKUPI010000187.1 GCA_934675045.1 uncultured Eubacteriales bacterium | reverse complement strand
GCGAGGGCGCCAGCATGGGGTAAGCCTTCTGAATCCCGTCGATGGTCATGTCGGGCAGCTCGATGGCCGGGCGCTTTTTGTTGTCCGGCGAGGCAAAGCCGCGCAAACGGTGCTCGCACAGCTTCATCTCGGCGTCGCACAGCTCGGAAAAATAGGACACCGGTATGGAAAAGGTGGCCTCGCTGCCGATGCCGCTCACCATGTACACCATCCGGTAGGCCTTGTACAGCGCCAAAAAGAGGTAGGATGTGACCTCCTGCGTCAGCTGGCGGCTGTCGCTCTTGCTGATGATGTCAAGCAGCAGCGTGCTGGTGTTGACGATGAGCTTTTTGCTCAGCAAAGCCATGGCGCTGCCGCGCAGCACATTTCCCTTTTCCTCGGAAACGTCGGGAATGTCCTCGGGCGAAATGGAGTTCCCCTCGCGCGACATGGTCCGCCCCAGCAGATAGTCGCACGAAACGCCGTAATAGTCGGCGGCGCGCACGACAAACGACAGCCCCGGCTCGCGGATGCCGTTTTCGTAATGCGACAGCAGTGCCTGCGAAACCCCCAAATCGCCGGCCGCATGTCTCTGGCTTATCTTTTTTTCCTGCCGCAGCAGCGACAGCGTCCTCGGAAAATCTTTAACCATAATACCCCCCATCCGACATGACGGTCGGACGTGCTTCTTATTATAACTTTTTTATTACCGATTGTAAAGGCGTTTTGTCAAAAAACAGCGAGTAATGAAAAATCCCCCCTTCTCATGGTATATACTGAGCGCTTTTTTCGTATAAATGCAGTAAATACACCAAACGGAGGCCTTGACTTCAATGGTATTTTTCGTTGTGCGGCGCCGCTCGCTGCGGCGTTTCTGTTCCCTTGCCCTGCTGCTGCCGGTCCTGCTGATCCTGCCGCTTCTCGCCCCGTCCCCGCACGGCAGCCCGGCGCTGGCGGCCGCCGCTCCGGGCACCCCTCTGCCCGTCATCATGTACCACAGCCTTTTGATGGACCCCGCGCGCGCCGGGAAATACGTCCTGTCGCCGCAAACGCTCGAGGCCGACATTGTGCACCTTCAGCAGCACGGCTACCAGCCCGTCACCCTCCGGCAGGCCGTCCGGTATGTGCAAAGCGGCGGCAGCCTGCCGGAAAAGCCGGTGCTTTTGACGCTGGACGACGGCTACCTCAACAACCTGCTCTACCTGCCCGACATTTTAGAGCGCACCGGCGCGCCGGTGCTGGTCTCCGTTGTCGGCGAATACGCCCAGCGCTTTACCGACACGCCCGACCCCAACCCGAGCTACGGCCACCTGACCTGGTCCGACATCTCGGCGCTTGTCGCCTGCGGCCGGGTCGAAATCGGCAACCACTCGTGGGGCTTTCACGCGCAGTCCCCCCGGCGCGGCTCGATGCGCCTTGACGGCGAAAGCGCCGGGCAGTACCGCGCCGCGCTGAGCGCGGACGCCCTCCGGGTGCAGACGGCGCTGGCCGAGCACTGCGGGGTGACCCCCGCCGTCTACACCTACCCCTTCGGCCAGATCTCCGACGGCGCCGACGCCATCTTGCAGGAGCTGGGCTTTTCGGCCACCCTGTCCTGTTATGAGCGGGTGACAACGCTCGTGCCCGGACGCCCCGAAACGCTGCTCTCCATCGGCCGCTACAACCGCCCGAGCGGCCTGTCCAGCCGTGATTTTTTTGCCCGCATCGGCCTCATACCGCTCGATTAATCCCGTTTTTGCCTGTACGGCACGGTTTTTTGTTCCGCACAGCAGAATTATATACAAAATCTATTTACTCGCGAACTTTTATATGATATTCTGTGATAGAGAAAATCCTCGGTATTTTTGCCTTATACTTTTCACATACACACCTCCCTTCTGTGGTTTGTCTGCAGACAAAAAAGCGCAACGTTCGTTGCGCTTTTTTGTGTCCTTTTTTCGCGGCCGGGGAGCCGTTTGGGCGGCTGCCCCGCACCGCCGTCAGATTTCGGAAAAGGCGTCTTTGCCCAGGCCGCAAACGGGGCAGAGGAAGTCCTCGGGCACATCTTCCCACCGGGTGCCGGGGGCCAGACCATGCTCGGGGTCACCGGCCTGCTCGTCGTACACATAACCGCAGGGACATTCAAACTTTTTCATTCTGTTTTCCTCCTTTACAGATGTCGGGGCTTTCGGTATGACAAAAAGGGAGGGCAAGAACACCCTCCCTGATTGATTTTAATAGGCAATGCCGAAAACGACCATTTTGCTGGCGGGCTTTCCGCAGACCGGGCAGACCTCGCCCACTTTTTCCTGCTCAAAGGGCATGCAGCGCGAGGGCATTCCGGTCAGCTCCTTGATGGCCTCCTCGCACTTTTCGTCGCCGCACCACATGGCCTTGACAAAGCGGGGACGGCCCTCGAGCGCCGCCTTCATCTCGTCGATGGTGCGGGCGCTGACGATGTTCTGCTCCAGATTGTCCTTGGCCTTTTGGTAAATGGCCCCGGCAAAGGCTTCCAGCTGCTGCCCGACGACGGCGGCAATGCCGCTGAGCTCGGCCGTCATTTTTTCGCGGTTGTCGCGGCGCACCAGCACGCAGACGCCCTGCTCGATGTCGCGGGGGCCAAGCTCCAGACGCAGCGGCACGCCGCGCATCTCGTACTCGGCGAACTTCCAGCCCGGGCTTTGCTCGCTGTCGTCCAGCTTGACGCGGAAACCGGCGGCACGCAGCGTCTGCGCCACCTCCTGTGCCTTTTCCAAAACGCCCGGCTTGTGCTGGGCGACCGGCACGATGACCACCTGAATGGGCGCGACGGCGGGCGGGAGTACAAGGCCCTCGTCGTCGCCGTGGGTCATGATGATGCCGCCGATCAGGCGGGTCGAAACGCCCCACGACGTCTGATGGACGTAGGACAGGTTGTTCTGCTTGTCGGCAAACTGAATACCGAAGGCCTTGGCGAAGCCCTGGCCGAAGTAGTGGCTGGTGCCGCTTTGCAGCGCCTTGCCGTCGTGCATCATGGCCTCGATGGTGTAGGTCTCCTCGGCCCCGGCGAACTTTTCGCGGTCGGTCTTGCGGCCCTTGATGACCGGCATGCACAGGTATTTTTCACACAGCTCGGCGTAGCAGTCGAGGATTTCCAGCGTCTCGCGGCGCGCCTCCTCCTCGGTGGCGTGAATGGTGTGCCCCTCCTGCCACAAAAACTCGCGCGAGCGCAGGAACGGACGGGTGGTCTTTTCCCAGCGGACGACGCTGCACCACTGGTTGTACAGCTTGGGCAGATCGCGCCACGAGTGCACGATGTGGGCGTAGTGCTCGCAGAAAAGCGTCTCCGACGTCGGGCGGACGCACAGGCGCTCCTCCAGCTTTTCGTTGCCGCCGTAGGTGACCCACGCCACCTCGGGGGCAAAGCCCTCGACGTGGTCCTTTTCCTTCTGCAGCAGG
>CAKUPI010000186.1 GCA_934675045.1 uncultured Eubacteriales bacterium | reverse complement strand
TAGCCGAGGTGCACCTCGAGAACCTGCCCGATGTTCATACGCGACGGAACGCCCAGCGGGTTCAGAACGATGTCCAGCGGCGTGCCGTCGGGCAGGAAGGGCATATCCTCCTGCGGCAGAATACGCGAAACGACGCCCTTGTTGCCGTGGCGGCCGGCCATTTTGTCGCCGACGCTGATTTTGCGCTTCTGCGCGATATAGCAGCGGACGACCATGTTGACGCCCGGCGTCAGCTCGTCGCCGTTTTGGCGGGTAAAAACCTTGACGTCGACGATGATGCCCGACTCGCCGTGGGGGACGCGCAGCGAGGTGTCGCGCACCTCGCGCGCCTTTTCACCGAAAATGGCGCGCAGCAGGCGCTCTTCGGCCGTCAGCTCGGTCTCGCCCTTGGGCGTGACCTTGCCGACCAGAATGTCGCCCGCGTGCACCTCGGCGCCAACGCGGATGATGCCGCGCTCGTCGAGGTCGCGCAGCGCCTCTTCGCCGACGTTGGGGATGTCGCGCGTGATCTCCTCGGGGCCGAGCTTGGTGTCGCGGGCCTCGGTTTCGTATTCCTCGATGTGAATGGAGGTGTAAACGTCGTCTTTGACGAGGCGCTCGTTGAGCAGAACGGCGTCCTCGTAGTTATAGCCTTCCCACGTCATAAAGCCGATGAGGGCGTTTTTGCCCAGCGCGATCTCGCCGTCGCTGGTCGAGGGGCCGTCGGCAATGACGTCGCCCTTCTTGACGCGGTCGCCGACGTTGACGACGGGGTGCTGGTTGACGCAGGTGCCCTGGTTGGAGCGCAGGAACTTGATGAGCTTGTGGACCTTGACGCCCAGCGTATCGTATTGGATGGTGATTTCGTTGGCGCACACGCGGGTGACCGTGCCGTCGCCGATGGCCAGAGGCACCGTGCCCGAGTCGACGGCCGCCTTGTACTCAATGCCGGTGGCGACAACCGGCGCCTCGGTCTTGAGCAGCGGAACGGCCTGACGCTGCATGTTGGAGCCCATCAGGGCGCGGTTGGCGTCGTCGTTTTCGAGGAAGGGGATCATGGCGGTGGCGACGGAGACCATCATTTTGGGCGAAACGTCGATGAGGTCAACCTGCGCGCGGTCGACTTCGATGATGTCGGCCAGACGGCGGCAGGTGACGCGCTCCGCCTTGATGCGGCCCTCTTCGTCCAGCGGCTCGTTTGCCTGCGCGACGATGTACTCGTCCTCGACGTCGGCCGTCATATACAAAACCTGATCGGTGATTTTGCCGGTCTCTTTGTCGATCACGCGGTAAGGCGCCTCGATAAAGCCGTATTCGTTGATGCGGGCATAGGTGGCCAGATAGGAGATCAGGCCGATGTTCGGTCCTTCAGGGGTCTCGATGGGGCACAGGCGGCCGTAGTGGCTGTAATGCACGTCGCGGACCTCGAAGTTGGCGCGGTCACGCGAAAGGCCGCCGGGGCCGAGGGCCGACATACGGCGCTTGTGCGTCAGCTCGGCCAGCGGGTTGGTCTGGTCCATGAACTGGCTGAGCGGCGACGAGCCGAAGAACTCCTTGATGGCCGCCGTGACCGGGCGGATATTGATCAGAGACTGCGGGGTGACGATGTCAAGGTCCTGAATGGTCATGCGCTCGCGGATGACGCGCTCCATGCGGGAAAAGCCGATACGGAACTGGTTCTGCAAAAGCTCGCCCACGCTGCGCAGGCGGCGGTTGCCGAGATGGTCGATATCGTCGATGTTGCCGATGTTGTAGTAAAGGCCGGTCATGTAGTTGATCGAGGCCAGAATGTCGTCGGGCGTGATGTGCTTGGGCACCAGGTCCTCGGCGCGCTCGCGGATGGCTTCCATAAGCGCGTCGCCTTCGAACTGCTCCATCAGCTCGCGCAGCAGCGAAAAGCGGACGCGCTCGAGAATGCCCAGCTTCTTCTCCCCTTCCTCGTCCAGCCCGGGCACGAAGTCGCGCAGCCAGACCATGCCGTTGGAAAAGACCTTGACTTCCTTGTCCTCGCAGCTGAGCCACGCCTCGTTGACGCCGCGCTTTTCGATTTCGGCGGCCTTTTCCCGCGACAGGATTTCGCCGGGCGCCGCCAGCAGCTCGCCGGTCAGCGGATCGGCGATGGGCCGGGCCAGCGTTTTTCCGGCCAGACGCTTGGAGATGGCGGCTTTTTTGTTGAACTTATAGCGGCCCACAGCCGACAAATCGTAGCGCTTGGGGTCAAAAAACAGGTTGTTGAGCAGCGTGCGGGCGCTGTCGACCGTGGGCGGCTCGCCGGGACGCAGGCGCTTGTAAATCTCGATGAGGGCCTCGTCGACCGTCTTGGCCGCCGTGTCCTTGTCGAGCGTGGCGACAATGCGCTCGTCCTCGCCGAACAGCTCCTTGATCTGCCCGTCGGTCGCAACGCCGATGGCGCGAATCAGCGAGGTGATGGGAATCTTGCGGTTTTTGTCGATGCGGACATAGAGAATGTCGTTGACGTCGGCCTCGTACTCCAGCCACGCGCCGCGGTAAGGAATGACGGTCGCCGTAAAGGTGTTCTTTTCCGGCCGCTCGGTGTCAATGCCGTAGTACATGCCGGGCGAACGCACAATCTGCGAAACGATGACGCGCTCCGCGCCGTTGATGATAAAGGTGCCGCTTTCGGTCATCAGCTGGAAATCGCCCATAAAGATTTCCTGCTCTTTGATCTCCTCGGTCTCCTTGTTGCGCAGACGCATGCGCACCTTGAGCGGCGCGGCGTAGGTCGCGTCGCGCTCTTTGCACTCGGTGACCGAATACTTGGGATTTTCATCTATCGTGTAATCGAGAAAGGTCAGTTCGAGATTCCCGGTGTAATCGGTGATGGAGCCGACGTCGCGGAACACACTGCGAAGTCCTTCGTCCAGAAACCACTGGTAAGATTTTTTCTGTACCTCAATGAGGTTCGGCATCTCCAAAATCTCATCAATTCTCGAGAAGCTTTTACGGATTTTCTTACCGCAGCGAATGTCTTTCATCCTTTGCCTCACTCCATTTCATTGTTCTGCCGTATTCGATACACACGGTCGCGTTGTACGTTTCATCCATTTGGTGCTTGCCAACTCGACGGATATTTGCTAAAGTGTAATTGTGGTATTGTGGTTTGCGCGTTTTGCATACCAATGCAGTTAAGCATTATACCACACTTCTTTTATATAGTCAACTCTCTTTTTCCCATTTTAAGGCTTTTTTCACGCGATCCATTGTTGAATCTGCCCAATAAAAAATTGCCCCCGGCAGCGCTTGCCGGGGGTTTTTTGCATTTAAAAGTTATAGTTTTCCGAAAGGTTGGTCTGTTCGCCGAGTGTCAGCTCGATTTTGTAGACTGTTCCCTGCCGGTACACGGAAAGGGTGATGCTGTCGCCCGCCTTGAAACGGTTGCGCTGCTTGACGGCGCCGGTGACGC
>CAKUPI010000185.1 GCA_934675045.1 uncultured Eubacteriales bacterium | reverse complement strand
CGCCGTGCTGCGTGGCGATGTTGTTGATAAGCTCCATGATGAGAACGGTTTTTCCGACGCCGGCGCCGCCGAACAGGCCGATTTTGCCGCCCTTTGCATAAGGGCAGATCAAATCGACAACTTTAATGCCCGTTTCCAGCATCTCGGTTGTGCTCTCCTGCTCTTCGTAAGAGGGCGGCTGGCGGTGGATGGGCCAGCGCTCTTCCGTATCGGGCGCGGGCATGTTGTCGACCGGGTCGCCCAGCAGGTTAAAAATGCGGCCGAGCGTGCCGCTGCCGACCGGCACCGAAATGGGGCCGCCGGTATCGACGGCTTCCACGCCGCGAACCATGCCATCCGTCGAGTTCATGGCGACGCAGCGCACAATGTTGTCGCCGATGTGCTGCGCCACCTCGACGGTCAGCGTGCGGCCCCCATGCTCGATGGTGACGGCATTCAGCAGCGCGGGCAGCTGACCGCTTTCAAATTTTATATCGAGTACGGGCCCGGTGACCTGTACCACCGTGCCGGTATTTTGCGGTTTCATGCAAATGCCTCCTTCAAATTGCCGTAAAGCAAGTCAGCTTTACTGCTCGGCTCCGGCAACGATTTCGGTTATTTCCTGGGTAATCGCGCCCTGCCGCGCACGATTGTAGCGCAGGTTCAGGTCATCGATCATTTCACCAGCGTTTTTGCTGGCCGACTCCATGGCCGTGCGCCGCGCCCCCAGCTCGGAAGCCAGCGATTCGGCCACGGCGCAAAACAGAATGCCCGTGGCGTACTGCGGCACAATGGCGTTGTACACCGCCTCGCACGACGGCTCGTATAAAATCATGCTGCCCTTTTCCGAATAGCCGGCGCCCGTGCGCGCGTCGTGAATGGGCAGTATCTTCATCACAGACGGCGCCTGTGTCAGCATGGAAACAAAGTTGGTGTACACCACAAAAAGCTCGTCAAAATCGCCGCGCCGGTACGCATCGGTCAGGACCTGTGCCATTTCGGCGCAGTCGGTGTCCCTCACATTTTCCACCGAGGTATAACGCTCGCTGAGCAGCGAGTACCCGTGCCGCGAAAAATAGTCGACCGCTTTTCTGCCAATGGGTAAAACGACCGTTTCCTTGCCCGCCATATCGGCGACAGCCATCTTCAAAAGATTGCTGTTATAACCGCCGGCCAGCCCCCTGTCGCCCGCAATGACGACATAGCACGACTTTTTGACCGGGCGCTGCACCAGATAGGGCGAACTGAAGTCGCGGTTATTGAGCGCAATATCCGTCAATGTCTGGTGCATAATGTCGAAAAACGGACGGCAGCGTTCGGCGTTTTCCTTGGCCCGACGCAGCTTGGAGGAGGCGACCAGCTCCATGGCCTTGGTGATCTGCATGGTGCTTTTGACACTCTTGACCCGAAGCTTGATTTCTTTCATTGAGGCGCCTGCCATCAAAAAGCCCTCCTCTCGCCTTTAACGTTGCGGAAGAAAACCGGCCTTGAAGTCGGAAATCGCCTTTTTCAGCACTTCTTCCCCGTCGGCACTGAGCACGCTGCTGGTGCGGATTTCCTTCAGCAGAGGCGCCTGCATTTCCTGCAGATAGGTGAAGAACTGGCTTTCAAAATCGCGAATGCGCTCGACAGGCACATCTTCCAGATAATTGTTGGTAACGGCATACAAAATAGCAACCTGAAGCTCGACATCGACCGGCGCGTTGCGGTCCTGCTTGAGGACTTCGACAATGCGCTCGCCCTGCGCCAGACGGCGCTTGGTGTCGGCGTCGAGGTCAGACCCGAACTGGGCAAAGCTTTGCAGCTCGCGGTACTGCGAATACAAAAGCTTCAGCGAGCCGGATACCTTTTTCATGGCCTTGATCTGGGCATTGCCGCCGACACGGCTGACCGAAATGCCGGGGTTGACGGCCGGGCGAACGCCGGAGTAAAAGAGCTCGCTTTCCAAAAAGATCTGCCCGTCGGTGATGGAAATCACGTTGGTCGGGATATAGGCCGAAACGTCCCCCGCCTGCGTTTCAATAATGGGCAGCGCCGTCAGAGAGCCGCCGCCGTATTCCGGGGCCATGCGGGCCGCGCGCTCCAGCAGGCGGCTGTGCAGGTAAAAAACGTCGCCGGGGTAGGCTTCGCGTCCGGGCGGACGGCGAATCAGCAGCGAAAGGGCGCGATAAGCGACGGCGTGCTTGGACAGGTCGTCGTAGATGACGAGCACGTCCTTGCCCTGCGCCATAAAATACTCGCCCATGGCGCAGCCTGCATACGGCGCAATGTATTGCAGCGGAGACAGCTCGCTCGCCGTCGCGGCGACGACAATGGTATAGTCCATGGCGCCGGCCGCCGTCAGGTTTTCGACCAGCTGCGTCACCGTCGAGCGCTTCTGCCCGATGGCGACATAAATGCAGATGACGTCCTTGCCGCGCTGGTTGATGATGGTGTCGGTGGCGATGACGGTTTTGCCCGTTTGACGGTCGCCGATGATCAGCTCGCGCTGTCCGCGGCCGATGGGAATCATGCTGTCGATGGCCTTGATGCCGGTTTGCAGCGGCACGGAGACGCTTTTACGCTCGATGATGCCGGGCGCCGGGCTTTCAATCGGCCGGGTTTCCGCCGTGTCAATCGGGCCGCGGCCGTCAATGGGCTGTCCGAGCGCGTTGACGACACGGCCTATCATGCTTTCGCCGACCGGCACGCTGACAACCTTTCCGGTGCGCTTGACGGTGTCCCCTTCCTTGATGCCCTCGTCCGAGCCGAGGATGACGATGGCGACGCTGTTTTCCTCCAGATTGAGGGCCATTCCGTACTCGCCGTTTGCAAACTCAACCAGCTCGTTGGCCATGCATTTTTCCAGGCCGTAAGCTCTTGCAATGCCGTCGCCGACCAGAATCACGGTGCCGGTTTCGGCGCACTCGATGCGGTTTTGGTAGTTTTTGATTTGGCTTTTAATGATTTTGCTGATATCTTCAGGTTTTAACTGCAATTGCTTCACCAACTTTCCGTAGTAAAAGCGTCAGGACAACAGCGCCTGCCGCATTGCGGCCAGACGCCCTGCGACGGTGCCATCCAGCTCCTTGCCTTCATAGCACACCTTTACACCGCCGATAAGCGACGGATCGACACAGCAGGAAAGCAAAACACTTTTGCCCGTTGCCGTTTCCAGCCTGCGCGCAAGCGCGGCTTTTTGCTCATCGTCCAGCGCGACGGCGCTGACGGCGATGACAGGCAGAATGCCCCGCGCCTCATACAGCAGCGCAGTGTACTCGCCAATGGACTGCGATAAAATGTCGAGAGCCGACTTTTCGCACAAAATCTTGACAAAATTGAGAACATAGGGATGCACGCTGCCGCCAAAGGCCTCATCCAGCAGCGCAAGATGCTCCGATGTTTTCACCGCCGGGTTGCTCAAAAGCGCCGCGTAACCGGGGTTTTCCGCAAAAAGGCCTTCGAC
>CAKUPI010000184.1 GCA_934675045.1 uncultured Eubacteriales bacterium | reverse complement strand
GGTGATGCGATCGGGGTCGCCGTAGGAATAGCGCAGCTTGCCGTCGGCGCTGCACACGGCGGCGCGGCCGTGGTGGATGAGGTCCTCGATGGTTCCGCGATAGGTTTTGACCATAACAGACATAGACAGAACTTCCTTTTCTCTATTTTTTGCCGGGGGCGGAGGTTACGGGTTGAGGCGGCCCGACATGTAATGCGGGCAGTAGAAGGCGGCCGCCGGGTTGTGGCCCAAAGCGCGGTCCTTGGCGACCAGCACGGTGGCCAGAACGTGGGAGTTTTTCAAAAACAGCGAGTCGTGCCCGACGCACAGGCCGAGGGCGACGTTGAAGTCGGTGCCCGCCAGCTTGAGCATTTCGGCCTGGCCGATGGGGTTGCACATGGTTTCGCGGTCGTTTTCCGGGTGGACAAACTGTTCGGGGCTGACGCCGAAGTCGCGCTTGTTCATGCCGCCCGAGCAGCAGATGACCGAAACCGGCTCTAAACCGTGACGGCGGAGCAGGTCGCAGAAAATGGCGGCCTCGGAGCGCAGGCCGACGCAGAAGGCGACGCCGATTTTTTTGTAGCCGAGCTTTTTGCAGAACTCGATGGTTTCGCGCACGCGCGGCCAGCGGGCATAGCCCTCGGCCTCGACGAGGGCCGAGGTCCTGTGAAAGCGCTCGATTTCGGGGTCGTCATGGTATTTTTGAATGGCGGCATCCATTTCGGGGTGCAGCATGGGGCAGTTTTTGGGCAGGTTTTCCCTCTTCCCCTCGCGGCAGGCCAGAACGGTGCAGGAGGCGCAGGTAAACATGAGCTTCACTCCTTTTTCAAGATGTCCTCAGTATAGCACAGCGCGGGAAAATTGAAAAGCCGGAGAAACGGCGCTTTCATTTGTTATCTCAATCGGCCGCTGAACGGTTATCGGAAGAAACGATTGTACAAACACCGGCGGGTGTGCCACAATAGACAAGGTCATTTTGCATTCTATCAGACAAAGAGGTGTTCCTGTGAACAGCAAGAGAAACGAAGCGCTGCAAAAGCTGGGGGCCTGCCTCCCGCTGAAGCGCAAGGCAGTGGGGATTCGGTTTTTGTTTACCCGTGAAGAATACGAGGCGTGCCCCGTGCCCGAGGCCCGCGCCCGGATGGCCTATTGCGTCATGGTCAAGGTGGCGGGCAGCGGCACCTGCATGAAGGCCAACCTCGCGCTGTCCGGCTGCGGCGGCGGCACGCGCGCGCTGGGGCTGGAAACTGCGAGCGAGCGGTGCGTCAGCGGCTGCGAGGCCCTGTCCTTCGGGCTGTATCAGGATTTGGCCGTCGCCCGGCAGGAGGTCCGCAGCCTGACCTTCTGCCAGCACAAGGCGTACGGCCTGCTCATTCAGCCGGTCGAAAGCTACACCGACACAGACCCGCACGTCGTGGTGCTCATCACCGACTCCTTCGGCGCCATGCGGCTGATCCAGAGCTATACCTATAAGTTCGGCCCGCAGCCCAACTTCAAAATGACGGGCAATCAGGCCGTCTGCTCCGAATGTACCGCCTATCCGTACGAGAGCAACGCCATCAACATTTCCATGTTCTGCTCGGGCACGCGGTATCTGGCCGGGTGGGGCAGCGACGAAATCGGCGTGGGGCTGCCCTACGGCCGCTTCATCGAGACCTGCGACGGGCTGTACCAAAGCGCCAACGGCGTCGAGACCGACAGGCGCAAGGCGGAAATCCGCCAAAACCTGCGGCAGTGCGGCCTGCCGGACCCCGGCCTGCGCGACGGCGACGCTTATTACATGCGCCTGGAAAGCGCCGGGAGCAAGTAGAGGCAACACGGGGGATCGGCATGAAAAACAAACGGAACGTCATGGCGCTTTTGGTGCGCAGCGCCCTGATAGTGCTGCTGCTGCTTTTGTGGGAGTGGACGGTGCGCAGCGGCAGGCTGCCCGCCTTTTACACCAGCTTTCCCAGTGAAATCGGCGCGGATTTGTACGAGTTTTACGCCAGCGGCGATTTGTGGAAGCACGCATCCATCACGCTGCGCGAGGCCTTTACCGGCCTGTTTTACGGCAGCGTCATCGGCATTGCCACCGGTGTTCTGTTTGGGCAGTTCACCTTTCTTTCAAAGGTGTTCAAGCCCATTGTCACCGCCATTTACGGCATTCCGCAGCTGACGCTGGCGCCCGTATACATCCTCTGGTTCGGCATCGGCTTGCAGTCCAAAATCTTTCTGGCCGGGCTGATGGCCTTTTTCAACGTCTTTTTCGCGACGCTCGGGGCCATACAGGACATGGAGCCCAAGCTCATCGAGTCGGCCAGCCTGCTCGGCGCCGGAAAGGCGCAAATCCTGTGGCATGTGGTGCTGCCCACCTGTATGCCGTGGACCATTTCGGGCATTCGTTCGGGCATGGGCGCCAGCCTGATAGGCGCGATTGTCGGCGAGTACATGGGCGCCTCGGCCGGTTTTGGCTGGATGGTCGCCTACGCCACGTCCTATTTCAATATGAAGCGCGTCATGTCCTGCGTCGCCATTTTGCTGGTGGTCGGCATGGTGCTCAACTTTACGCTTGACAAGGTCGAAAAGCTGCTGCTCAAGTGGCGGCCGCAGACGTCGCTCAACATCGGCGCCGATCGCGACCTTGCAAAATAAAAAAAGAATTACAAGGAGAAAACCCCAAATGAAAAAGCTTTTGTCCCTCATCCTTTTGACCTGCCTCGTTCTGGCGGGCTGCTCCAACAGCAAGCCGGCCGCGACCCCGCCGGGCGAAAACAACCAGACGTCCGGCGGCAGCCAGACGGAAAACAACCAGAACACGGAAGGAAACGGCAAGCAGGAGCTGACCAAAATTACCATTTCCGAGTTCCGCGGCGTGCCCTGGGCCTCGACCTACATCGCCGATCTGCTGGGCTACTTTGAGGAAGAGGGCCTCGACGCCGAGTTCATCATCTACAAAGACGGCCCCATCGCCTTTCAGGGCATGCACGCGGGCGATTCCGACTTCTGCCTGCTGTCGGCCGAGCCGGTGATGACCGCTTACGACGAGGGCATGGAGTCGTACCTGCTTTTAAGCAACACCAACAACCGCTGCTACGCCTTTGCCGGCTCCCCTGAGGTCAAGTCGGTGGAGGATTTGAAGGGCAAGACGGTCTTTGCCGGCATGCCCGGCTCGGCCCCCTATTCCTTTGTGCTGTCCATGCTGAAAAGCGCCGGCCTGAGCGAAAGCGACGTCAGCTTTGTCAACCTGGAATACGGCGCTTCCATTCTGGCGCTGGGCGAGGGCCAGGTCGACGGCATCTTCTTTGACATTTACAACAAAAAGGCCCTGATGGAAACGGTGCCCGAGGCCAACATCCTGCTCAACTGCACCGACCCCGCCACCCACGAGAAGCTCTACGGCTCGCAGTTCTGCCAGACCAGTATCGTCACCTGCACCAAAAAGTTCGCCCAGGAAAACCCCGAGACGGTGCAGAAG
>CAKUPI010000183.1 GCA_934675045.1 uncultured Eubacteriales bacterium | reverse complement strand
GGGTGGAGTGGGTGTGCCCCGAAATGATGACGTCGATGCCGTCGACCGCGCGGGCCAGAAGCTGGTCCTCTGATTTGGCCGGGTCGGGGTCGGTGCCCGAATGGGACAGGCAGATGACATAGTCGGCGCCGGCGTTTTGCCGGATGTCGGCGACGACACGGCGGGCCGCGTCGGCGACAGGCTCAAAGGCCATGCCCGACATGGGGGCGCATTCGTCGGCGTCAGCGCCCAAAAGCCCAAAGACGGCGAAGCGCACGCCATCGCGCTCGATGACAGTGTAGTCGGTGACGCCGTAGCGGTCCATGGCCTCCTGCACCCGCCGCGACGCGGCCAGCGTCTCGGGCGTCAGCTCGGCATCCCCCGCATTGTCCGCGGTCAGGGGACGGTAGTTGCACTGCACAATGGCGGGCAGCGCCGCGCCGCTCTGCACGGCGGCGGTCAGCATATCGGCCAGCCCCTGCGCGCGGTAGTCGTACTCGTGGTTGCCCAGTGTGGCGGCGTCATAGCCCATGGCGCCCAGCATACGCAGCTCGGCCGCTTCGCTCGCGTAAACGGTCTGGAAAAGGGTGCCCATGGAAAAATCGCCGCCGTCCAGCGTGATGACGGCGCCGGGCGCCTTGGCCCGCTGCTGTTGGAGCAGCGTATAAAGGCGGGTGTAGCCGCCCGACTGCCCGCCGTTTTCCGTCGGGGTGGGGAGAAAGTGCGAATGGGTGTCGTGGGTGAACAAAATGGTGACCGCCTCAGACGGGCGTTCCGGGGCGGCGACGGCGGGCGGCAGCCCGAGCAGCAGGCAGAAGGCGAACAAAACGGAAAGAAGTCGTTTCATGTTTTCCACTCCTCTTGATGGCGAAAGGCCCCTTTCCGCCCGGCGCGGGGGAAAGAAAAGGGGGCGCTTCGCCGTCTTTTGCAAAATGGCCTCAGCGCTGCCTTTCCCGCCGATCGGCAGGCGAGAGCACCGGCAGATTCCAGCGGCGGTACAGCGCGACAAGGCGGATGGCCATGATCAGAAGGGCGGCGGCCAGCATGGAGGCGGCGTGGGGAAGAAAGAGGTCAAAGGCGTAAACGGAAAGGGCGCCGAGAATGGCGGCGACGGCGTAAATATCGCGCCGCAGAAGCTGGGGCGTGCGCCCGGCCAGCACGTCGCGCAAAACGCCGCCGCCGACGCCGGTGGTCACCCCGACAAAAACGGTGAGGAACATGCCGGTGTACCCCAAAGAGAGGGCTGTGTTCATGCCGGTGACGGTGAAAACGCCGAGGCCGACGGCGTCAAACACATGGACGCCGTGCATGACAAGGCTCATTTTCTGGCTGTACCGGGTGCGCAGGAAGAAGGGGGCAAAGAAAATGAGCAGCAGCGACGAAATAAAGGCGATGAGCACGTACAGCGGGCTGCGGAACATGACGGGCGGCGTGTTGCCCAAAATGAGGTCGCGGATCAGGCCGCCGCCCACCGCGGTGAAAATAGAGAGAACGACAATGCCGAAAAAGTCGAGCCGCCGCTCGATGGCGGTCAGCCCGCCGGAAACGGCAAAGGCGACGGTGCCGACAAGCTCGGTGCTGAAGATGATCCAATCTGTCAGGCGCATGGCCTGTCCTCCTTTCGGGGCGGCAGTACGGATGCCGCAGGCCGCGGCAGTGAAAAGCGCCCGCTGCGCGCGAGCGCTTCTTTGTGCTCAGGGAATGAGGATATACTCGGTTTCGCCCGCCGGCGCGCTTTGGCCGGAAAGCAGCAGGGCGGGTACGCCGCCGGACTCTCCTGCGGCGGCGGCAAGGGCCGTAAGGTCCAGCGCGGGGTCAGAGGTGCGGACGTAAAGACGGGCGCAGTACGGGGCCAGCTGAGCGACGTCCTGACCGGCATCGGCGTCGGTTAGCGACCGGGCGGCCGTGTCGGTCAGCACAACGGAAAGGGCCAGCTGCGCGGGCGCCTTTTCCCGCACGGCGGCGAGAAGGGCGGTCAGCGCCTCGGTCCGGCTCTGCGTCTGCTCGCCATAGCCGATGAGCTGGGTTTTTCCGCGCGTGGGGAACTGGAAGTTTTGCAGCACCAGCTCGTCAAACCCGGCGTCGAAGCAGGCCTGCGCCAGCGCAGCCAGCACGTCGGCCGTGCCGGCGGCATAGGGGTTGAGCCAGCAGATGTTGTCGTAGTCGAGCCAGCGAACGCCGTTTTGCGTGCGCACGGCCAGTGAAAGATCGTCGCGCGGGGCGACGTTGTCGCGCAGGGCAGAGGCGAGCGCCGCCGCCCGGCCGCCTTCCTGCTTGAGAGCGGTCAGCGCGTCGGACACGGCCGTGCCGTCGGACAGCAGGGACAGGCCGTCGGCACCCTTGACCGTGAGGGCAAGGGCGTTAAAGGGTTCGGACAGGCCGCGCAGCTCGTCCGCGCCGGAGACCAGCCGCGCGCGCATGGGCACGGCCGGCTGCACGTCGGGCGTGGGATCGGCCGGGTCGGAATGGCCGCTGCCGGACGCGCCGCCGGGGTTTTCGGGCGGCGCAACCGGGTCCTCGATGATAAGCGAGGGCGGGTCGTCGGGGTCGTCGCCGGAAGGGGCGGGTTCGTCCGGGCGGAAGGAAAACCGGAACCCGTCGGCGGTAAAGACGATGTACTCCTGCACGTAGAAAAAGACAAAAACGGCGGCGAGCAGGAGCAGCAGCAGAATAAGGGCAAAGATTTTATGGCGGCGGCGGCCATAGTAGCCTGAGCCGCGATAGGGCTTATAGGCCATGTCTACATCCCTCCGGATAAACGTGCATCACTGGGCGGGCGCGTGTGCGCTTTCGCTGGCGTTGACGATCAGCTTGCGCGGGCAGGCGTCGGCACAGGCGCCGCAGTTGGTGCATTTGGCGTAATCAATGGAGGCCAGGTTGTCCGCAACGGTGATGGCACCGCTTGGGCAGGCCTTTTGACAGAGCATGCAGCCGATGCAGCCGATGTTGCAGGTGCGGCGCAGCTCGGCGCCGCGCAGGTGCGAGGAACAGCTGACAAAGACGTCCTGCTTGTCGGACACAATGGAGATCAGGCGGCGCGGGCAGGTGGCGACGCACTGGCCGCAGGCGATGCATTTGGAGGCGTCGACGACGGCGACGCCGTTTTCGATGTGTAGCGCGCCGTGCTGGCAGGCCTTGACGCACGAGCCGCAGCCGAGGCAGCCGAAGGTGCACTCAAGAGGGCCGCCGGCCACCTTGGAAGCGGCCAGACAGTCCTGCAGGCCGGCGTATTCGTATTTGCGCTTGGCGTTGTGGCCGCCGCGGCAGTTGACGTGGGCCACCATTTTGCCGACGTCCTCGGCCGTGACGCCCATGATATCGGCGATTTTTTCGGCGACGGGCGGGCCGCCGACCGGGCAGGTGGAAACGGAGGCCTTTCCGTCGGCAATGGCCGCGGCAAGGTTGGCGCAGCCGGCATAGCCGCAGCCGCCGCAGTTGGCGCCGGGGAGACATTCATTCAGCTGATCCAGCCGGGGGTCGGA
>CAKUPI010000182.1 GCA_934675045.1 uncultured Eubacteriales bacterium | reverse complement strand
GGATAAAAAGAGCGGGGCGCGCCCCGCTCTTTTTCCGTTACATCTGTGTTTCGTCGTAGTGGGCGCGCACGCCGCCGATGAACTTGGGGCGGGTGCGGGCGCAGACAACATGGGCCTCGCCGATGGAGCAGACCGGGGTGCGGACGGGCACGGCGACCGGCCGCAGGTGCATGCCGATCAGCGTGTCGCCGATGTCGATGCCGGCCTGCGCCGAAACGCGCTCGACGGCGACGGGGTGCTCAAAGGCACGGTAGGCCGCCGTGGCAAACGAACCGCCCGCCTTGGGCTGGGGAACGACGTTGACCGGTTCCAGACGGTAGCGCTCGGCGGCCTTTTCCTCTAAAATAATGGCGCGGTTGAGGTGCTCGCAGCACTGGGCGGCCAGAAACAGGCCGTTCCGGCGGGCCGCCGCGTACAGCTCTTCAAAAATGGCGTCGGCGACGTCGGGCGACGAGAAGGAGCCGATTTTTTTGCCCAGAACCTCGCTCGAAGAGCAGCCGACCACCAGAATATCCCCCTCGCGCAGACGGGCTGTCTTGAGCAAGGCGTCCGCGACGGCGCGGGTTTGCGCGCGAATTTCCTCCAACATAAGAAACCTCCTAAGCGGTGTATCCGGCGTAAAAAGCCGATACCAGAATATAGAGCAGCAGCGTCATGAAAAGCAGGGTGAGGGCCGAGGCAAACAGGGTGATGACGTAAACGCGGGGATCGGTGCCGCTGTGCAGCGGCCGTTTATAGCGCAGCTTCAGCTTGCGGAAAACCACAACGCCGACCAGAATGGGCGGCAGGTAGTTGATGGTGTAAATCAGGGCGGATTGCAGGGGAGACATACTCCACTTCCTTTCAGGCTTTTCAAAAGACACCGCATCCAGTATAATACAAGTAATCGATGCTGTCAAAGGAGAAAGCGATGGAGCGGGAAGATTACATGCGCATGGCGCTCGAACTGGCGCACAGGGCGCTGGAGGAGGGCGAGGTGCCGGTCGGGTGCGTTATCGTGTGCGGCGGCGAAGTCGTCGGGCGGGGCTGGAACCGCCGCGAGCAGACGCAGAGCGCGCTGGAGCACGCCGAGATGATGGCGTTGGCCGAGGCCTGCCGCACGCTGGGCCGCTGGCGTCTGGGCGACTGCCGCCTGTTTGTCACGCTGGAGCCGTGCCCCATGTGCGCCGGGGCCATTTTAAACGCCCGGGTGGGCGAGGTGTGCTATGGCGCGTCCGACCCCGATTACGGGGCGTGCGGCGGGGTGATCAACCTGTTCGAAGAGGCCTTCCGGCACAAGCCGCGGCTGTACGGCGGCCTGCTCGGGCAGCAGTGCGCCGCCCTGCTGCGCGGGTTCTTTGCGTCGCTTCGGGCGGAAGAATGGGGAATCGGGGAAAAGAAAGCCGATAATTCATGAAAATTTAATATCAAAAGCGCGGGAATTTTAACAATTTAGGGGTATCATAAGAGTGTGAGCAAGGCAAGAACAGTTTTTTCTTTTTCTCCCTCTAATTCTTCAAGAGGAAAGACCGGCAGGCAGTCTGCCGGTCTTTCCTTTTGCCCGGAAATACGGCGGAAAAACCGCTGCACCGTCGCCGATTTTCTGGAAAAAAAGGGACGGGCAGAATGCCTAAAAAAGCCCGCCGCGTATTTCAAAATTGTTTACATATTTTGCACAGCGCGCCTCTTGACATCCCTTTGAATTGTGGTAAACTGTTATTAGCACTCAGGGAGTTAGAGTGCTAACCGTCGTAAAGGAGGCGGAAAAATGGAGCTCCCGGAAAGAAAGAGGCGGATACTGAAAGCCATCGTGGAAAGCTATATCAACACGGCTGAACCGGTCGGCTCCAAGATGATCGCCAGTGCGTTTGCACAGCCGATTTCCTCGGCCACCATCCGCAACGAGATGAGTGAGCTTGAGGAGCTTGGCTTTTTGGAGAAGCCCCATGTTTCGGCGGGGCGTGTCCCGTCGTGGGCGGCCTACCGCCTGTACGTCGACGAGCTGATGGACCGCTACCGCATGGCGAGCGCCGAAATAGAGCGCCTGCAGGCCGAAATGCGCAGCCGTCTGCGCGAGCTGGACAGCATTATGGTCAACGCGTCGCGCATCGCCTCGCACTTTACCGACCACACCTCGGTTTCCATTGTGGACCGCGCGGGCGGCGCCAGCGTCAAAAAGGTTCAGCTGGTCGCCGTGGACGAAATGACCTATGCCGTTGTGCTGGTGACGGAAAACAACGCGCGCAACAAGGTGCTGCGCCTGCCGTCGCCGCTTTCCGAAAGCGAGGCCGCGGTGCTCGGAAGAGCGCTCAACGTGGCCATTGCGGAAAACCGGCTGCCCACGCTGGTCGCGGGGCTGCGGAGCATGGCGCTGCCGGGCAGCGGCGCCCTCTTTCTGGCCGAAAAGGTCATGGAGCTGGTGCGCGCGGTGGAGGACGAGTCGCACACGGCCGACGTGTATGTCGACGGCGCGGCGCGGCTTTTGCAAAACCGCGAATACCAGGACCCCGAAAAGGCGCGCGACCTGCTCGATTACCTGTCCGACCGCGGCAAGCTCGGCGAGCTGATACGCAGCGAAACCCCTTACGTTGTCAACATCCGCATCGGACCGGAAAACGCCGAGCCGCGGCTGCACGAGGCCAGTTTTGTCTTTACCTCGTACGAAATTGACGAGCGCACGCGCGGCATCGTCGGCGTCATCGGGCCGACCCGCATGGATTATTCACGAACCATCGCACGGCTGTCTGCCATCGGCCGGCAGCTTTCCCGCTTGGCGTCGGGCGAAAACGCCAAATACAAGCTGAAAGAACCAGGAGAGGAACATGGAACAGAATAACAGGGAACAGCAGGCGCAGCAGGCCTGCGGCGAGCAGGAGAAACCGCAGTGCCAGCCCGCGCCGGAGACGCAGGCGGAGCAGAAAGCGGCGGCGGACCGCGAGGCCGAGCTGGAAAAGCAGCTGCAGGACCTCGACGATCGCTATAAGCGCATGCTGGCCGAGTACGACAACTTCCGAAAGCGCAGCGGCAAGGAGCGCGAAGGCATTTTCGCCGATTCCTTCTCGGCGGCGGTGGCGCTTTTCCTGCCGGTGCTTGACAATCTGGAGCGCGCCGCGCACCAGCAGTGCCAGGACGCGGAATACCACAAGGGCGTCGAGATGATGGTGAAGCAGTTCTACGAGATTTTGGAAAAATCCGGGATTCGGCCGCTGGGCGAGACCGGCGAGGACTTCGACCCGGCCGTGCACAACGCCATTCTGCACGTCGAGGACGAAAGCCTGGGTGAGAACAAGATTTGCGAAGTTCTGCTGCGCGGATTTGCAATGGGCGATCGCGTCATCCGCCACGCAATGGTCAAGGTGGCCAACTGACGGCGCCCGGCGAAAAACAGGTTAACAATAAAACTGATATAGATTATTGGAGGAAATCACTATGGCTAAAATCATTGGTATAGACTTGGGCACCACCAACTCCTGCGTCGCCGTCATGGAGGGCGGCGAGGCCGTCGTCATCCCCAACGCCGAGGGCGCGCGCACCACGCCGTCGGTCGTCGCTTTTGCCAAAAACGGCGAGCGCATGGTCGGCCAGGTGGCAAAGCGTCAGGCGGTCA
>CAKUPI010000181.1 GCA_934675045.1 uncultured Eubacteriales bacterium | reverse complement strand
GCCGCCGGCGGGTGCCGGCGTACGCGCAGGGAGGCTTTGCCGACCGAGCGAGTATGAAATAAACGGGGCCCCCGCTGAAACCCAGCGGAGCGGTTTCAGTGGGGCGCTTCTATCCGTCTGAGTTATATCTGTGTTATCAAGGAGGTTGGCTGTGTATGGCTTCCAACAACAGAATCGACCGCATCAGCGAAGAGATCATGCGGTGCCTGTCCGAGATATTGCCCACCGTGAAGGACCCGCGCCTGAAAGGGCCCATGCTCTCCATCGTCCGGTGCGAGACGTCGGGCGATCTGCGCTGGTGCAAGGTGCACCTCAGCGTGCTGGGCGAATGTGACACCAAGCAGCTCAAGCAGGGGCTGAAGTCGGTTTCCGGCTTTCTGCGCCGCGAACTGGCCCACCGCCTGACGCTGCGCTACACACCCGAGCTGGTTTTTGTGCTCGACGACTCCATTTCCCACGGTGTGCACATTTCCGCCATGCTCCAGAAGCTCAATGTAAAGGACGAGAATGCCAATGAAGACGGTGACGAGCGCTGAGGCCGCGGCCCGGCTTTTGGAAAACGACAACATTCTGATTTTGACCCACCGGCGGCCCGACGGGGACACCCTTGGCTCGGCCAACGCCCTTTGCCGCCTGCTGCGGAGCCGGGGCAAGCGCGCCTTTCTGCACCCCAACGAGGACACGACGCCCCGGCTGATGCCGCTGCTCGCCGGGCTTGAGCCGCCCGAGGGCTTTGTGCCCGGCTTTATCGCGGCCGTCGACATCGCGTCAGAGGCGCTGTTTCCCGCGTCGTGCGACGCTTTTTGCGGAAGGGTGGACCTGTGCGTCGACCATCACCCGTCCAACACGGGCTATGCCCGCGAGACGCGGCTTGCGCCGCACGCCGCGGCCACCGGCGAAATTATCTGGGAGCTGTTCGGCGCGATGAAGGCCGTGCCCGGCAAGGAAGAGATGGAGGCGCTGTACATCGCCGTTTCCACCGACACCGGGTGTTTTCGCTTTTCCAACACCACGCCGCTGTCGCACCGCATCGCTGCCGACTGCATCGAGGCCGGCGTCGATTTTCACGCCGTCAACCGCGAGTTTTTCGAACGCAAAACCCGTGCCCGTTTTTTGATAGAGCGCCGCATTTTCGACACGCTGCGCTTTTACCGCGACGGCCGGGTGGCCGCTGCGGTGCTCGACCGCGCCTTCTGCGATTCGGTGGAGGCGACGGGCGATGATTTGGACAATCTTTCGACTCTCATGATGCAGATTGACGGGGTCGAATGTGCCATTTTGCTGCAAGAGCTTGCGCAGAAGGGCGAATATAAGGTTTCTCTGCGCACGCACAAGCCGCTTGACGCCTCGCTCATCTGCGCGGCCTTCGGCGGGGGCGGACACCCGCGCGCCGCCGGCTGCACCGTGCGCGGCGACGGAGAGCAGTGCCGTGACCGGCTGGCGCACGAAGCGGTGAGGAGGATGGACGCGCTATGCTGAACGGGTTTCTCGTTTTGCACAAGCCCTGCGGCTTTACCTCACACGACGCGGTCGCCAAGCTGCGGGGCGTGCTCAGAATGCGCCGCATCGGGCATGCCGGCACCCTCGACCCCATGGCCGAGGGTGTTCTCGTTATTCTGCTCGGCGTGGCGACGCGCGCCTCGGAATACGCCAGCGGCGCGGAAAAGGAGTATGTGGCCGGGCTGGAGCTGGGGCTGACCACCGACACGCAGGACAGCTCGGGCACCGTACTCGAGCGCCGTCCCGTGACGGCAGAGCGGGCCGACGTCGAGCGCGCCGCGCTCGGCTTTCTCGGCCGAAGCGCCCAGCTGCCCCCCATGTATTCGGCGGTGCAGGTCAACGGCGTGCGCCTTTACGACTTGGCGCGGCAGGGCATCGAGGTCGAGCGCAAAAGCCGCGACATCAACATTTCGGACATCGAGCTTCTGCCCGCGCAGGCGGGCGACGGCCCCCACCGCTACCGGCTGCGGGTCCGCTGCTCCAAGGGGGCGTACGTTCGGACGCTGTGCCACGACATCGGGCAGGCGCTCGGCTGCGGCGCCTGCATGACCTCGCTGCTGCGCACCCGATCGGGGGATTTTACCCTTGGCGACGCCATGGGCTTTGACGAGATCGCCTCGGCCGCGCGGGACGGCCGCATCGAAGGGCTGATCCGCCCGGCCGACGGGCTGTTTGCCCATCTGCCCGCCCTGACCGTCAACGACGAGGGCGAAAGGCGCGCCGTCAACGGCGCACACCTGACCGACCGGCACCTGCGCGCGGGGGCCGTTCCGCCGCAGGGGGAGCTTTGCCGCGTTTACGCGCCGGACGGCGGGTTTTTGCTGCTCGGCATGTCAAAGCCGCTCGACAGGGGCGGCTTGGCCGTTTTCTGCCATAAATATTTTACCGTGAAGGAAGAGCACGCATGAATGAGCGTCCGCTCAGGGCCATTGCCCTTGGCTTTTTCGACGGCGTCCACCGCGGACACGCCGCCATTTTGCATCAAACGGTGGAGGCGGCGCGCGCGCTGTCGCTGCACCCCGCCGCACTGACCTTTCGCCGCCATCCGCGCGCTTTGGTGGGCGGCGGCGCGCCCCCGCTTTTGACGACGGCGGCCCAGCGCGCCGCCTTAATCCGGGCGCAGGGGGTGGAGGAGGTTTTGTTCCAGACCTTTGACAGCCGCTTTGCCGGCCTTTCGCCCGAGCAGTTTGTCACCGAGGTGCTGTGCGGGCAGTACCGCTGCGGCGCCGTTGTCAGCGGGGAAAACTACCGCTTCGGCCGCGGCGCGCAGGGAAACCCCGCGCTGCTGCGGCAGATGGGCGCCGCCCTCGGCCTGCGTGTGTACACCTGCCCGGCCGTGACCGACGGGGGACTGCCCATTTCGTCCACCCGCACGCGGAAGCTGGTGGAGCGGGGCGACATGGAGAGCGCCCGGCGGCTGCTGGGGCGGCCCTTCTGCCTTTCGGGGGCGGTAGCGCACGGCGCGCGCGTCGGGCGCAAGCTGGGCTTTCCCACCATCAACGTGCTGCCGGAGCCAGAGCTGGTGCTGCCGCCGCGCGGCGTTTACGCCACCCGGGTCGTCATCGGCGGCGAGACTGTAAAGGCCGTCACCAACGTCGGCGTCTGCCCCACCTTCGGGGACAGGAAGGTGCTCAGCGTCGAAAGCCACCTGCTCGACTTCGACCGCGACGTTTACGAGCAGGAGGCGCGGGTGGATTTCCTGCGCTTTCTGCGGCCGGAACGCGCCTTTGCATCGACGGACGCGCTGCGCGGGCAGATTGCGCGCGACGTGCAGTCGGCGCTTTGCGCGCACAATGAGGTGAAGCTATGACTCTGCTGAAAGATATTTATGCGTCCATTGTTATTTTTGCCCAGAACTTTACCGCCCGCTGGGGGTCTTTGGTCAATACCGTGCTCGGGCTTTCGGTGATAGCGCTGGCGGTCACCGCCCTTGTGCGCGCCGTGCTGGCCGGGCACACCTTCCGGCGGCAGAAGCCGGTTCCGCCCCCCGTGCCCGACGAAAAGCTGACCGAGCACGCCGCGCAGTCGCTGGCGGGCGCCATCGGCTTTGCCACTGTCACCGGCGACAAAGAGGAAATGGAGGGGCTGGTCGCTTACCTCAAGGAGC
>CAKUPI010000180.1 GCA_934675045.1 uncultured Eubacteriales bacterium | reverse complement strand
GAAGTGCTCAAGGCCGTAGGAGAGGTCGCACTGATAGATGTAGTAGGGCCGCACGCGGATTTTGACCAGCTCGTGCACCAGCTTTTTCATGACGTGTACGCAGTCGTTGACGCCGGCCAGCAGCACCGTCTGGTTGCCGAGCGGAATGCCCGCGTCGGCCAGACGCGCACAGGCGGCCGCCGATTCCTCGGTCACCTCGCTCGGGTGGTTGAAGTGGGTGTTGAGCCAGATGGGGTGGTATTTTTTCAGCATATTGCAAAGCTCGGGGGTGATGCGCTGCGGGCAGACGACCGGCGTGCGCGAGCCGATGCGGATGATTTCCACGTGCTCGATGGCGCGCAGGCGCGAAATGATATACTCCAGCTTGTCGTCGCTGAGCAGCAGCGGGTCGCCGCCCGACAGCAGCACGTCGCGCACGACCGGCGTGCGGGCGACGTAGTCGATGCACCTGTCGATCTGCTCCATGGCCACGGCGCTGTCGTGCTGGCCGGCAAAGCGGCGGCGGGTGCAGTGACGGCAGTACATCGAGCACTGATCGGTCACCAGCAGCAGCACGCGGTCGGGATAGCGGTGCGTCAGGCCGGGAACGGGCGAGTCGGTGTCCTCGTGAAGCGGATCGAGCAGGTCGGCCGGCGAGCGGTAGACCTCGGCCGCCGTGGGAATGGCCTGACGGCGGACGGGGTCGTGCGGGTCGTCCGGGTTGATGAGGGACAGGTAGTAGGGCGTAATGGCCATACGCAGGGTGCCGAGGCATTTTTGAACGCCGTCCTCCTCGGCCGGCGAGAGGCTGATGTGCTTTTTCAGCTCCTCGAGCGTTTCAATGCGGTTGCGGACCTGCCAGCCCCAGTCGTTCCAGTCCGCGGGAGATACGTCTTTAAACATGCCAAAGGCCCGGCTCTGTCGGAAAGACATCATTCCGCCCACCTCCTTACAGATACTTCTCGTCGAAGAGCTTGCGCAGCTTTTCGCTTTCGCGCAAAACGTTCAGGGTAATTTCGGCGTGGTTTTTGGTGTAGCCGTTGCCGACGACCATGGTGACGTCCTTGCCGACGCCCTCGGCGCCCAGCGCCGCCTTGGTAAAGCTGGTGGCCATCGAGAAGAAATAGACGATGCCGCCGTCCTTGACCGGCAGAATGGCGCTCATTTCGCAGTTTTCCACGTTGACGCACGAGATGGACACGTCGTATTCCTTGCCGTCGTTGGCCGCGAGCGCCGCTTCGAGCACGGCCACCGGCTCGGTGGCGCTGGCTACGATGACCTTATTGTAAACGCCCAGCTCCATGAGCGATTCGACCTGACCGGGGTTGCGCACAACGCCGACGACGTTGCCGCGGGGACCGACCTTTTTCATGGCCTCGTAGCCGCACAGCACGCCCGACTTGCCGTTGGCGCCCAGAATAAGCACGCTGTCGCCCTCCTTGGGCAGCTTGCGGGCCTGCGCCGGGGCACCGGCGACGTCCAGAGCGGCCAGCGCCAGCGCCTCGCTCATGTCGTCGGGCAGCTTGGCGTAAATGGCGCTTTCAAACAGCACGGCCTGGCCTTCGATGTCGACGCGGTCGATGTCCATGTGAATCTCTTTGATTTTGTCAATCTTGAGCGGCGTCAGCGACAGCGACACCAGCGACGCGATTTTGTCGCCCACCTTCAGGCCGCAGGTGTCGGCGAGGTCCTCGCCGATGTAGGCCACGCGGCCGATGAACATGCCGCCCGAGCCGGTGACGGGGTTCTGCTGCTTGCCGCGCTCGGCGACAATGCCCATGATCATCTCGCCGATTTTCTTGGGATCGTGCCCGCACGCCTCTTCGATTTGGGTAAAAGAGGCCGAGTCGATGTTGAGCGAGGTCACATCGCAGATGATTTCGTTGGAGTAGCGCTTGTCCATGTCGTTGTCGACCTTGTAAGCCGCCTGCGTCAAAACGCCCTTGGGCTCGATAACGCGGTGTACGCCGTACTTGTTGCCTTTCATTGCCATCTTCATTTCCTCCGTATGTATGATAAGGTTTTTTGTTTACTGCCGGGGCCTGAGGCCGAGAATGGCCCGCGCCTCGTCGGGAGAGGCGATTTCACGCCCAAGCTCGCGCGAAATGCGCACCGCTTTTTCCACCAGCTCGCCGTTGGAACGGGCCAGAACTCCCTTGGAGAGATAGACGTTGTCCTCAAAGCCGACGCGCACATGCCCGCCCATCAGAATGGCCGCCGTCGCCATGGGGAACTCAAAGCGCCCGACGCCGGCCGCCGTCCAGGTGCAGCCCTGCGGGATGCTCTCCTTCATGAACAAAAGGTCGCGCACCTCGCCCGAAATGCCGCCGTTGACCCCCATGACAAAGTCAAAATGCATGGGCGCCAAAATATGCCCTTTTTTGTGCAGGCGCAGCGCCATGTCGATCATGCCCTTGTCAAAGACCTCGACTTCGGGCTTGATGCCGCGCTCGTTCATGCGCTGCACAAACTCGATGATCATGTTCTCGGTGTTGACAAAAATCTCGTCGCCGCCGAAGTTGCAGGTGCCGCAGTCCAGCGTCGCCATTTCGGGCAGCAGCGCAAGCGGCTGAAGGCGCTCGTCGCTCGACATGCCGACGGCGCCGCCCGTCGAGGGCTGGATAATGGCGTCGGGGCAGACGGCGCGGATGGCGTCAAAACATTCGGCAAACCGCCCCTTGTCCTGCGTCGGCGTGCCGTCGTCCCAGCGGACGTGCAGATGGATGATGGAGGCGCCGGCGTCATACGCGCTTTTGGCCTCGCGCGCGATTTCCGCCACCGTGTACGGCACGGCGGGGTTGTGCTGCTTGGTCACCTCGGCGCCGCAGATGCAGGCCGTCAAAATCAGTTTTTCCATTACAGATTGCCCCCCTTGCGCTGTTTGTCAAGCGGAACCACGCAGGTGCCGCTGGCTCGGCAGACGACGACAGGCGTTTCCAGCACGTCACAGGCCGAGTCGCTAAGGTCGGGGCGGGGCGCGATGACCTTGCGCGCCTCAAACTTCATCTTGCGCGAGGTGCGCCCCACCTCGGTGATTTCACCGGTGGCCTCTATGTAGTCCCCGGCGTAAACGGGCGCCAAAAACTCGACGCTGTCATAGGCGCGGAACAGCCCCTCGTCTCCGTCATGCAAAATCAAAAGCTCGGTCGCCACGTCGCCGAACAGCCCGAGCATACGGGCGCCGTCGACCAGATTTCCGCCATAATGCGCGTCGTGCGCACTCATGCGCAGCCGAATGGTGGATTTCATTCACAATCTCCTCCTTATCATTTCTCAACAGAAAAAAAAGCGCTATGAACCAAACACCCCGTTTCGTCCATAGCGCTTCATGCCGGTATCAAAAAAAGCTATTGACCTTTTTACAGATCAATAGCTCTTCATGCAAAGCATGACAGGGACAATACACTGGGCACAGCCCCCAAAAGCCGCCGCGGCAGACAGGCGACTCTTTCGGCGGCCGGCACATTCCCCTTCGGTATCGAACCCTGCCGTCCTTTGCACCCGAAAAGTACCTTGCCGCCCGCGCCTCTATTTCCTTTATTTACTTTTCCCTACTTCTCTACATTAAGCATAACGGGTTTTTCGCCGTTTGTCAATAGTCCTCTTCGATGGTTTTCATCAGCTCCTGCTGCGGCAGCAGC
>CAKUPI010000179.1 GCA_934675045.1 uncultured Eubacteriales bacterium | reverse complement strand
ACTATACGCACTGGTTCCAGCCGATGACCGGCTTTACCGCCGAAAAGCACGATTCCTTCATCGATCCGGCGCTGGCCGGCGGCATCATCATGACCTTTTCGGGCAAGGAGCTGGTCCGGGGCGAATCGGACGCGTCGTCCTTCCCGTCGGGCGGGCTGCGCGCCACCTTTGAAGCGCGCGGCTATACCACGTGGGACTGCACCTCGCCGGCCTTTGTCAAGGACAGCACGCTGTACATTCCGACCTGCTTCTGCTCCTTTACCGGAGAGGTGCTGGACAAAAAGACCCCGCTGCTGCGCTCGATGGAGGTGCTCAGCAAGCAGTCCATCCGCGTGCTGCGCCTGATGGGCGACACCGAGGCGCGCAGGGTGGTGGCCATGGCCGGCGCCGAGCAGGAGTATTTTCTGGTCGACCGCGATCTCTTCAACCGCCGCCGCGATCTGGTGCTGTGCGGGCGCACGCTGTTTGGCGCAAAGCCGTCCAAGGGGCAGGAGATGGACAACCATTATTACGGCAACATCAAAGAGCACACCATGGACTTCATGCGCGAGGTCGACCACGAGCTGTGGGCGCTCGGCGTTCCGGCCAAGACGGAGCACAACGAGGCGGCGCCCTCGCAGCACGAGCTGGCCCCGGTTTACGACACCGTCAATATCGCCTGCGACCAGAATCAGCTCATTATGGAGACGCTGAAAAAGGTGGCCGAGCGCAAGGGGCTGGTCTGCCTGCTGCACGAAAAGCCCTATGCCGGCGTCAACGGCTCGGGCAAGCACAACAACTGGTCGATCAACATCGACGGAAAGAGGAGCCTGCTCAACCAGGGCAAAACGCCGGCCGACAACGCGCAGTTTCTGATCTTTTTGTCGGCGGTCATCTGGGCGGTCGACGAATACGCCGATCTTTTGCGCGTCACCGTCGCGGGGCCGGGCAACGACCGCCGGCTGGGCGGCAACGAGGCGCCGCCGGCCATTGTGTCCATCTTTCTCGGCGATATGCTGACCGATATTCTGACCGAGATCGAAACGGGCGGGCAGTCCAACCTGCGGCAGGGGGGCAGCGTGGAAATCGGCGTCACCACCATTCCCAACCTGCCCAAGGACATTTCGGACAGAAACCGCACCTCGCCGCTCGCCTTTACGGGCAACAAGTTCGAGTTCCGCATGCTGGGCTCGTCGATGAGCATCGCCGACTGCAACACGGTGCTCAACGTCATTGTCGCCGAGGTGCTCAGCCGCATGGCGGACAGGCTGGAGGCGGCCGAGGACGTCAACGCCGAGGTGCAGTGCATCATCCGCGACGTCATGTGCGAGCACAAGCGCATCATTTTCAACGGCAACAACTATTCGGCCGAGTGGAAGGAGGAGGCCGCCCGCCGCGGTTTGCCCTGCGTGGAGTCCTCCGTCGAAGCGGCGGACGCCCTCATCGCGCCGAAAAACATCGAGGTGTTTGAAAAGTTCGGCGTGCTGTCGAAAAAAGAGCTGGAGGCCCGCTACGAAATCCGGCACGAGGCGTACGGCAAGACGATCAACGTCGAGGCCCTCGCCATGCTCGAAATGGCCAAGCGCGAGATTGTGCCCGCCGTTATCAAGTACATCGGGTTTGTGGCCCGGTCGCTCAACAGCGTCAAGGAAACCGGCCTTGCGGTGGACGTCACCGTGCAGGCCGGCCTGCTCAAGGATTTGTCGGCCGCGGCGGGGCAGTTCAAAGCGGCGCTCGGCAAGCTGGAAAAGGTGCTGGAGAAGGCGCCGGAGGCCGGCTCGGCCCATGACCGCGCCCTTTACTTCCGCGACAGGGTCATTCCCGCGATGGAGGCTTTGCGCGAGGTCGGGGACCGGCTGGAGGTCATAACGGGCGAGGAGTACTGGCCCATGCCGACCTATGCCGAGCTGATTTTCGGCATCAGAAGCTGAAAAAACCATCCTGCCTGCGCGGCAGGATGGTTTTTTGCCGGGGAAAACCGGCGGGTTACAGAACCATGCCGCCGTTGGGGCTGAGGACCTGCCCGGTCAGGTACGAGGCGCCGGGCGAGGCGAGAAAGGCGACGGCTTCGGCGATGTCCTCGGGAGTTCCCAGCCGGCCGAGGGGGATTTGCCCGCGCAGCTCGGCGCGCGTCCGCTCGTCCAGATGGGCGCACATGTCGGTGTCGGTAACGCCGGGGGCCACGCAGTTGACGGTGACGCCCGACGGCCCGACCTCCTGCGCGAGGGCGCGGGTCAGGCCGATGACGCCGGCCTTGGCCGCCGAGTAATGCACCTCGCAGGAAGCGCCCTGAATGCCCCATATCGAGGAGATGTTGACGATGCAGCCGCGCTTTTGCGCGATCATGGCGGGCAAAAAGGCCTGACAGCAGTAAAAAACACCGCTCAGGTTGGTGCCTATCATGCGCTGCCACTCTTCTTCGGTGATGTCGGTGAACAGCTTCTGCGCGGCGATGCCGGCGTTGCACACCAGAAGGGACGGGTCGCCGAACCGGTGCACGGCGCCGCGCAGGGCGAGGACCTCGGCGCGGCTGGACACGTCGGCCCGGAACAGCTCGGCGTCGCAGCCGCCTGCGCGAAGCTCTGCGCACAGGGCGCGGGCCGGTTCGGCGCTTTGGTGATAATGCAGGGCCAGCCGCCAGCCGTCGCGGGCCAGACGCAAGGCGCAGGCCCGGCCGATTCCGCGGGCGCTGCCGGTGATGAGCGCGGTTTTCATAAGCTTCCTCCGTTTGCAGTCATTACCGATAGTGTAGCACAAAGCCGGAAAAGAAAAAAGCCCGGCGCGTGCCGGACTTTTGGGCGGGGCGCTCAATCGCCGCCGTCAAGCCTGTGAAAAAGCAGGGAAATGCACCACAGGCCGGCGATGCCCACCAGCGTGTAGACGATGCGGCTGCCGATGTGGGCCTGTCCGCCAAAGAGGGCGGCGACGGCGTCAAAGCCGAAAATGCCGACGCTGCCCCAGTTCAGAGCGCCGATGATGACAAGGGCCAGAGCGATTTTATGAATCATGCTGCTGCTCCATTTCTCCGTGCGTGGTTGGTTTCCCTTCGCCGCGCCGCACGGAAGGCGGCGAAGGGGGAGCTATGGCTTAGGATTCCCCGCAAAGCGCGGAAAGATACAAAGAATCTTTTGCGCGGGGGGAAAATGTGCTACAATAATTAAATACGGAAAAGTGAACGGGCCGGCGGCCCGCTTTGGAGGAATAGCCAATGGAAAACCGGGTGTTTGCTGCCGCGTGCCCCGAATACCGGCCCGGCGACGTCAAGGAGGCGGCCGCCCGCCTGCTGGCGGCGTTCGGGGGCGCCGAACGCTTTTTGCAAAAAGGGCGCCGCGTGCTGCTCAAGCCCAACCTGCTGCTGGCAAGAGAGCCGGAGGGGGCGACGACGACGCATCCGGAGATTGTGGAGGCGGTGGCCGAGCTGTTTGTCGAGGCCGGGGCGTCGGTGGTCATCGCCGACAGCCCGGGCGGGCCGTACAACGCGCTGACCCTCTCCTGCGTTTACCGGCAGTGCGGAATGGAGGAGGCGGCCCGCCGCGCGGGAGCCAGGCTGAACCGCGACTGCTCCAGCCGAAAGGTGCGCTTTGAGGGAACCAAAACGCGCGAGTTTGACATTATCACCCCGGTGTGTCAGGCCGACGTCATCATCAACATC
>CAKUPI010000178.1 GCA_934675045.1 uncultured Eubacteriales bacterium | reverse complement strand
CCATGGCGCCTGCCTTTTTCGCCTCCGCATTTTCTCCGGCGCCCGGGGCATACTGATCCGGGGGGATTGATTGTATGTCGAAACGGAACCGAAAGTCCAAAGCGCGCGGAGAGGATTTACGGCTCAGCCCGGAAAAAAGGCTGTGCTCCAAGTTTGACGCTTTGAGCATCGCCGTCTTTCCCGTTGCCGCGCCCGGCGACATGGGGCTGCGCGTTTTGGACAACTGCGCCGAAGAACACATCATGTAAGCCCTCGGCCACCCTTCGGGGTGGCCTTCTTATTTCCGCACAAACGGGCCGCCGCACCGGCAGCCGCCTCTGATTTTGTCAGATTCTCGGGAAAAAAGACTGTTTTTTGGCCGCCGATATGGTATACTGTACACAGCTATCCACCACGCAAACCCGTCGAAAGGAAGATTCCCTTGTCTTTTTTTGCCTACGGCAGCCGCGAAATCTGCTACCTTTCTTCCCGCGACAGGCTTTTGGCCGACGCCATCGAGCGCATCGGCCCCGTTCGGCGCGCCGTCGACCCCGATTTGTTCTCCTCTCTGGTCAACGCCATTATCGGCCAGCAAATCTCGACCAAAGCGCACGTCACCGTCTGGAACCGCTTTTTGCAGGGTCTGGGCAGCGTCACGCCGGCCACAATCGACGCCTGCACCCCCGAACAGCTGCAAGCCTTCGGCATCAGCGCCCGAAAGGCCGGATACATCAAAAACGCGGCGCGGCGCGTCTGTGCCGGAGAGCTTTGTCTGGACGCGCTGCACGCCCTGCCCGACGCCGAGGTCTGCCGCATACTGTCCTCGCTTGACGGCGTCGGGGTGTGGACGGCGGAAATGCTCATGACCTTTTCCATGCAGCGGCCCGACATTGTCAGCTACGGCGACCTTGGCATCCAGCGCGGCATGCGCATGCTGTACCGCCACCGCGCCATCACCCGGCCGCTGTTTGAAAAGTACCGGCGGCGGTATTCGCCCTGCGGCACCGTTGCCAGCCTGTACCTGTGGGCCATTGCCGGCGGCGCGCTCGAGGGCGTCACCGACCCCGGAAAACGTTAGGAGGAACGCACATGCCCCATCCCTTTTCGCGCTCGGCCCGCCTTTTGGGGCCCGATGCCATGGACAGGCTGTCCTGCGCCTCGGTTGCCGTCTTTGGCCTGGGCGGCGTCGGCTCCTACGTCTGCGAAGCGCTGGCCCGCGACGGCGTCGGCCGCATCGTTCTGATAGACGGCGACACCGTCGACCTCACCAACATCAACCGCCAGCTCATCGCGCTGCACAGCACGGTCGGCCTGCCCAAAACCGGGGTCATGCGCGATCGCCTGCTCGACATCAACCCCCGGCTGACCGTCGAGGCGCACCAGCTGTTCTACACCGCCGAAACGGCCGGGCAGGTCGACTTTTCCGGTCTGGATTTTATCGCCGACGCCATTGACACCGTCTCGTCCAAGCTGACCCTCATCGAGCGCGCCGCGCAGGCCGGAGTCCCCGTGATCAGCTCGATGGGGACGGGCAACAAAAAGGACCCCCTGCGCCTGCGCGTCGGCGACATTTACGAGACCGCCGGCTGCCCTCTGGCGCGGGTCATGCGGCGCGAGCTGCGGCGGCGCGGCGTGCCCTCGCTGCGCGTCGTCTATTCGACCGAAGAAGCCCTGTCTCCCCTGCCCGACGGCCGGGAGCCTCCCCCCGGCCGCCGTCAGTCCCCCGGCAGCCTGCCCTTTGTGCCTTCGGTTGCCGGCCTTCTCATGGCCTCCGAGATTCTCTCCGCCCTGTCGGGCGTTCCCCTGCGCTAATCAACCCGTAAAGGAGTCTGAGCCGACGCTATGCATCACCTCAACAAAAAAACCGCCCTTCACCGGCAGGTTCTCTTGGCCGCATTGGTCCTTGCCGTCCTGCTGCCCACCGTCTGCTGCATTGTGCTCACCGTCCGGCAAAGCCGGATGCAGCGTGAGCTTGCCTCTGCGCGCGCCGAAATCCTCCGTTTGACGCAGACCGCCGGGCAAACGCCCGGCCAGCCCGACCAGCCCGGACAAATCGGGCAGACTTCCCCCGGCCAGCCCGATCCGGCCGCCCCCGGGCAGACGTCCCCCGAGACGCAGCCCCCCGCGGCGCAGACCCCCGGCCCGGCCGCGTCCGGCGCCCCCGAATATCAGGCCCTGTACCCCGATTTGTACAGCGAGCACCCGGTGGGCGAGCAGTCGGTCACCGAAAACGTCTGCTATCTGACCTTTGACGACGGCCCCTCTGAGCAGACGCCGGCCATTTTAGACATTCTGGACCGCTATCAGGTCAAGGCCACCTTTTTCATCGTCGGCTCCAAGGTGCAGAAATACCCCGACATCGTCAAAGATGCGGTCGCCCGCGGCCACACCATCGGCATTCACACCAACACGCACGTCTACAAGGACATTTACGCCTCTGTCGAGGCTTATCTGGCCGACTTCAACGCCGCCTATCAGCATTTGTTCGAGCTGACGGGCGTCAAGGCCGAGGTTTTCCGCTTCCCCGGCGGCAGCATCAACCAGTACAACAAGGGCATTTATCAGCCCATCATCGCCGAAATGCTGCGGCGCGGCTTTGCCTATTACGACTGGAACGCCTCGGCCGAGGACGCCGTGGGCAAGCCGACGGCGCAGTCGGTGGTGCAAAACGCACTAAGCTCCAAGGCAAAAATGCCCATCGTGCTCATGCATGACAGCACCTATACCACGGCGACGGCCGAGGGCCTGCCCAAAATCATCGAGGGCTTTCAGGCCCGCGGCTTCTCCTTCGGCGTGATCACGCCGGACGTCTATTCCGTGGCCTTTGGCTATAAGGACTGAAAGCACCCCTGCATCACACCAAAAAGGCTCCTCCGAACGGCTTTCGGAGGAGCCTTTTTTACTCGGGTGCGCATTGCCCGCGCCTGTCGCCGTTTACTCCGCGGTGCCCGTCAGGTTCAGGACGACGGGGTCATGGCCGAGCTTGGGGAGGACCACCTTCTTGAAGTGGTCCATGGACAGGGCAATGCTTCTGGTGTTGACGCCGGGGTGCATACAGGCGCGCTCCCACGTCAGAACGTCGGCGTCGATGACAAGGTGTATCTTCTTCTCGGGGTCGAACAGAAGGCTGAGCGGGTTGACGGCGCCCGGCGTCACGCCCAGCATGGCAGAGAGTGTATCGGCGTCGCCGAAGCTGAGCCGCGACACCCCGAGCTTTTTGGAAACCTCGGCCGTGCGGAAGGGCTTTTCCCCGACGATGAGCAGCAGATAAAACTCGGTTTTCTGCCGGTTGCACAAAAAGAGGTTGCGGAAAAAGGGAGGCCCCAGCTGCTGCACGATGGGCGGCAGATCGTCCATCCCCAGAACGGGGGCGTGCTCGGCCATGGTATAGGGCACGCCCCAGCTCTGCAATGCCGCAAGAATTTCCTGCGAACGATCCATCAGTTGACCTTGCTGAAGGGCAGGTTCTGCACGCGGCCAAACGAAAGGGTCAGGCCGATAACGGTGCCGCCCGAGCCGCGAGTGAACTGCACAAAGGCGCCGTTGCACACATCGTCCGCCACAAAGCGGTCATGCGCGACGGGGTACAGGCGGGACAGACCCTCGCGGAAGTGGTACATGTACAGCTTGCCGTCGCGCTCGGTGACCTCGTAGGC
>CAKUPI010000177.1 GCA_934675045.1 uncultured Eubacteriales bacterium | reverse complement strand
CAGCCGGACAGGGCGGTCTTTTGCCCCGTCAGGTCAAAAATGGCGTCCTCGAGCACCTGCTGCACGCTCAGCGCGTTTTTCTGCCGCTGCCAGCCGTGGTAATCGGCGCCGAGGTAGGAAAGGCGCAATGCAATTTTCGCCATAACGGCCACTCCTTATTTTACGCCCAAAAACGGCTGATGATAAACACGCAGGCGACGCACAGCGCCGTCAGCCCGCCCCCCAGCCAGTCGAGGCGCTGCAAGTGCAGCTCGCGCAGGCGGGTGCGCCCTTCGCCGCCGTGGTACAGGCGGCACTCCATGGCCGTGGCCAGCTCGTCGGCCCGGCGAAAGGCCGAAACAAACAGGGGGACCAGAACCGGAACCAGCGCGCGGGCGCGCGCCACCAGATTGCCGCTGTCAAAATCGGCGCCGCGCGCCTTCTGCGCCGACATGATCTTGTCGGTTTCCTCGATGAGCGTGGGGATAAAGCGCAGCGCGATGGTCATCATCATGGTAAACTCGTGTACGGGCACGCGCAGCTTTTTCAGCGGCCCCAGCAGGCGCTCCAGCGCGTCGGTCAGCGCAATGGGCGAGGTGGTATAGGTCAAAAGCGCCGTGCACATGATGAGCATGACAATGCGCGTCACCATGTAAAGGGCGTTGAAAATGCCCTCGCGCGTCAGGGTGAAAATCCACCACTTCCACAAAACGACGCCGGGCGTGTAAAACATGTTGAGCACGGCGGTAAAGGTGATGATGAAGAGCACCGGCTTTAAGCCCTTCATCATCATCTTCAGCTGGATGCGCGACAGGCCGATGCACAGCGCCAGCATCAGAAAGCAGAACAGATAGGCCCACAGGCCCTTGGCGCAGAAGAGCGCGACGATATAGGCCACCACCATGAGCACCTTGAGGCGCGGGTCGAGGCGGTGGATAACGCTGTTTCCGGGAAAATACTGCCCGAGCGTGATGTCCTTCAGCATGTCCGCTCCTCCTTTTTGGCCCGGATGAGGGCGGCGGCCTGGGCGGTGGTGTAGGCGTCGGTGCCGATGTCGACCCCCCGCTCGCGCAGACGCATCAAAACGCGGGTCACCTGCGGTACGTCCAGACCGGCGGCGGTCAGCTCACCGGCGCGCGCAAAGACCTCGCGCGGCGTGCCCTCCATCAAAATGCGCGACCGCTCCATGACGACAATGCGCTGCGCCATGCGCGCCGCGTCCTCCATGCTGTGGGTGACGAAAATGACGGTGGTGCCATGCTTTTGCTGGTAATCGACGATAAAGCCAAAGACCTCCTCGCGCCCGACGGGGTCAAGACCGGCCATCGGCTCGTCGAGCACCAGCACCTCCGGCTCCATGGCGAACACGCCGGCCAGCGCGACGCGGCGCTTCTGCCCGCCCGACAGCTCAAAGGGGGACATGTCGAGCGCACCGGCCGGAAGCCCGACGATGCGCGCCGCCTCCCCGACGCGGCGGTCGATTTCCGCCTGCTCCAGCCCCATGTTTTTGGGGCCGAAGGCGATGTCGGCGCGGACCGTTTCCTCAAACAGCTGGTATTCCGGGTACTGAAACACCAGCCCGACGGCAAAGCGGGCGGCCCGCGTCATCTCGCGGCTTTGGTGAATGTCCTCGCCGTTGATGAGCACGCGGCCGCTCGTCGGCTTGAGCAGCCCGTTAAAATGCTGAATCAGCGTGGATTTTCCGCTGCCGGTATGGCCGATCAGGCCAATGATTTCGCCCTTGCGGGCGGAAAAAGTAACATTGTCGACAGCCACCTTTTCAAAAGGGGTGCCCGCCGAATAGACATAGCGCAGGTTTTCAACCTTCAGTACCTCGTTCAATGCAGCCTACCTCTTCAAATACGCAAAAATCACATCGGCGCACTGCTCGACCGACAATGCCGTCAGCGGCAGCCCGGCGCCGCAGGTGCCGTTGAGCTCGTCGAGCAGCGCCACCGTCTGCGGCGGAACCAGCGAGCAGGTGCGCAGGCGCTCGACCTGCGCGAAAATGTCGGCCGGAGGGCCGTCGAGCAGCAGTTTTCCGTGGTTCATGACAATGACGCGCCCTGCCTGGGCCGCTTCATCCATATGGTGTGTAATCAACACCACCGTCATGCCCGTTTCGCGGTTGAGCCGCAAAATGGTGCGCATGACCTCGGCCCGGCCGAGGGGGTCGAGCATGGCGGTCGGCTCGTCCATGACAATGGCGCGGGGCTGCATGGCCAGCACGCCGGCGATGGCTATGCGCTGCTTCTGCCCGCCCGACAGCAGGTGGGGCGCGTGGCGCTTGAAGGCCTCCATTCCCACGGCGGCCAGCGCCTCGTCCACCCTGCGGCGGATTTCCTTCGAGGGCAGGCCCATGTTTTCCGGCGCAAAGGCAACGTCCTCTTCGACGACGGTGGCGACAATCTGGTTGTCGGGGTTTTGAAAGACCATGCCCGCCGTTTTGCGGATGTCAAACAGCCGGCTCTCGTCGCGCGTGTTCATGCCGTCGACCAGCACGTCGCCCGACGAAGGCAGCAAAATGGCGTTCAGCAGCTTGGCCAGCGTCGACTTTCCGCTGCCGTTGTGGCCCAAAACGGCGACAAACTCGCCCGGATCGATGCGCAGCGAAACGCCGTCGACGGCGGGCGGCGAGGGCTGCCTGTCCTCTCCGCGCGGGTAGGTAAAGCTGACATTTTGCAGCTCGATAATGGGGGGCATAAGCATTTATCCTTTCATCCAGCGGGCCGTGTGGCCGCAGGGCAGAGCCAGTCCGGTCGACTGGCACAAAAGCCCCAGCTCGTCCCCCTCGACGGCGCCGCCGAAGCGGGGACACAGCACGGTGCCCAGCAGATAGGAGGCCACCGACGGCGAAATGCCCGCCGTGTATGAGCTGATGATGACAAAAAGCGGATCGGGCGACAAAACGCCGGCGCACAGCTCGAGAAAATCGGCGATGTCGTTTTCAAACTTCCAGACCTCGCCCGTCGGGCCGCGGCCGTAGGAGGGCGGGTCCATGATGATGGCGTCGTAGCGGCGGCCCCGCTTGATTTCGCGCTGCACGAACTTTTTGCAGTCGTCGACGATATAGCGGATGGGCGCCTCTTCCAGCCCCGAGCTTTTTGCGTTTTCGCGCGCCCACGACACCATGCCGCGCGCCGCGTCGACGTGGCAGACCGAGGCCCCGGCCCCGGCCGCGGCCAGCGTAGCGCCCCCGGTGTAGGCAAAGAGGTTGAGCACCGAAACCGGCCTTTTCGCCGCGCGGATGCGCTCGCCGATAAAATCCCAGTTGGCCGCCTGCTCGGGGAAAACGCCGGTGTGCTTAAAGCTCATGGGCTTGACGTTGAAAACCTGACGGCGCCACGAGACGCTCCAGCTTTCGGGCAGCGAGCGAATTTCCCAGTTCCCGCCGCCCGTGTTCGAGCGGTGGTAAACGGCGTGGGCCTTTTTCCACAGCGCAGGGGCGCTTTTGGCCCAGATGGCCTGAGGGTCGGGCCGCGCAAGGGTATACTCCCCCCAGCACTCCAGACGCTCGCCGCCGCCGCAGTCCAGCAGGCGGTAATCGCGCCACCCCGGTGCAATCCACATACCGCTCTTTCCTCCTTACATGATATCAAGTCATTTTACCACCCTTTTGTATGCTGCGTCAAGCACAGGGCGGTTGACAACCGCCCGCCGGTTGTAG
>CAKUPI010000176.1 GCA_934675045.1 uncultured Eubacteriales bacterium | reverse complement strand
TTGGCGGCGTGCTCGGCCTCTTCATAGGCGGCCTTCTCCCAGTACAGGCCGATCTCGGGGTAGCCCTCCCGATGGGCAACGCGGGCCATGGCCAGATACATGCCGACCTCGGTGCATTCGCCGGTGAAGTTCATGCGCAGGCCCTCGAGGATTTCCTCGGGGACGCCCTGAGCGACGCCGACGACGTGCTCGGCGGCCCAGCTTCTCTCACCGGACTGCTCGACAAACTTTTCCTTCGGAGCCTTGCACTGGGGGCAGAAATCGGGGGCCTCGTCGCCGACATGGACATAACCGCAAACGCTGCAAACAAACTTTTTCATCATGGTTCCTCCTAATTTCTGAATGAAGTCATTTTTATTTGATCAAGCTCGGCGCGGAGCTTGACGCTCACCTTGTCAAATACCTGCCGGAAACGGCAATTTTCCTTGTTGGGCATGCGGGTGCAGTCAAACTCGCCGTTGAGGCAGTGAGAGATTACAAAAGGACCGTCGATGCACTCGATGATCTCCGCCAGCGAAAGCTGTGCCGGGTCGCGCAAAAGCCGGTATCCGCCCGACGCGCCCTTTTGTGCCGTGACAATGCCGGCGGCCGACAGCTTGCGCAAAATTTTCAGGGCAAAGCGCAATGTCACGCCGGTGCGTTCCGAAATCTCGCTGGCCGGCACCACCGACTGTGCCTGCATCAGCGCGTAAACGATGCGCACGGCATAATCGGCCTCACGGGTAATCTTCATAGCGGTTTCCTGCATCTCCTTTTAATCTACAATTTTAGTATACATTGCTGTTTTGGTTTTGTCAACAGGTTTCTGCGTCTTTTTTTCGGCGGAGGCCCGGCTGCAGCGGCGCGGCCGCCTTTTTTACAGGACGCGCACCGTTTTCATCTCGGCGGTCACGCCGCGCTGCGCGTCCTCGACGATCCGGTCGACGACATCCATGCCGTCGGTCACACGGCCGAAGGCCGCGTACTGGCCGTCCAGATGCGGGGCATCCTCTACCATGATAAAGAACTGGCTTCCCGCCGAGTCGTATTCCTGCGAGCGCGCCATGGACAGCACGCCGCGCGTGTGCTTGAGCTCGTTTTTGACGCCGTTGGCGCGGAACTCGCCCTTGATCCGATAGCCCGGGCCGCCCATACCCGTGCCCGTGGGGTCGCCGCCCTGAATGACAAAGCCGGGCACGACGCGGTGGAACACGACGCCGTCGTAAAAGCCCTCGCGCGCCAGCTTCACAAAGTTTTCCACCGAGATGGGCGCCGTTTCGGGGTACAGCTCCAGCGCGATTTTCCCGCCGTTTTGCAGCTCGATTTCCGCCTGTATGGTTTTCATAGTATTCCCTCGTTTTTCTTGAATTTCCGCGTTGCGGATCACGGTTATTTTACCACACCGCGCCCGCTCACGCAAGGCAGGGCCGGCGCCCGCTCCTCCTCCATCTCGGTCATGTGCTTCCAGTACCGCTTGGGCATGTGCGTTCTGCGGCATTCCGGGTTATCGCGCCCCGCGATGGCGACCGCCCGGTAAAAGGCCTTCCACAGCCCGCGCCACTGCTCTTCCCCGGCGTCGGGCGGCGGGAAGCGCACTTCGGCCCGCACAACGCCCCATTTCCCGCCCCGGCACCACAGCGCCAGCCCGTGGGTGTCGTCGTAAATGACGATGCGCTCGCCGGGGAAGCGGCCGCTGAAGTGGGGGCCGAGCCGCTGCAACACCTGATGCTTGGGGGAGACGGTGGCCGTCAGCACTCCCCCGTGCTCGACAAAGCGGACAAAGCCGGTCAGCAGATGGGCCTCCTGCTGCATGCCGTAAACGGCGGCACGCAGCGCCGCCACCGAGGCGTCGCCATAGGCCGCGGCCGCACCTGGCCCCATTTTTCGGGCCAGAAGCAGCAGCCGCAGCAGGTGCATTTCCTTTTGCGGCAGGCTGGACAAAAAGCCCTCGCGCGCAAGCGCGCTGACCTCGCCGCCCAGGCCGGTCTCAAGCCAGCGCGCCACCCGGCGTGCCTTTTCGGGGTCGGTGGGCACCCGGCGCGCCGGGTACAGGCTCTGCTGGCCCCCCTCTTCCCCCTCGATGCCGGCCGGCGCCTCGCGCCGCTCGAAGCACTCGAACACGCAGCACAAAAAGCCCGGCCATGTGCCATCGTAGCGATAGACCTCCCCGCCCTGTCTCATGCTTCGATACACCGCCTCAAATCGTCGTCGCTCACCTCGAACAGCGAAAGCTGCTCGCCCTGCCCCGGCAGCATGGCAAGGCTGCGGTCGGACAAAAGCCCCCGCAAAATGCCCTCTGGCCCGGAGGGGATCTGCTGCGCCGGGCGCCCCCGGCAGGTGATGAAGTACCGCGCGCGCTTTAAAACGACCCCCATTTTCCCAAGGACGTCGAAGTCCAGCGAATGAACGCGCCGCGCCCGCACGATGCGCCCCGCGCTGCGCACGCCGATGCCGGGCACCCGCAGCAGCATGTCGTAAGAGGCGCTGTTGACCTCGACGGGGAAATGCTCGGGGTGGTGCAGCGCCCAGCTGCACTTGGGGTCGATCAGCGGGTTGAGGTTGGGGTGCTTTTCGTCGAGGATTTCCGACACGTTAAAGCCGGTGCTCCCGCAGAAGCGGCGGGCGCGTGCCGACGGCGGGCAGGTTTTTCCCCTCGACGACCGGCATATAGGCGGAAAAAAAGACCCGCTTGAGGGCGTATTTCCGGTAAAGTCCGGCCGCCAGGCCGAGAATCTGATAATCGGTGTCCGGCGTGGCCCCTATGATCATCTGGGTGCTTTGCCCCGCCGGTACAAAGCGCGGCGCGCGCCGGTAGCGCACAAGGTCGCATGTGCGCTCGGCGATGCCCTGCGCAATCTGATGCATCGGCTTTAAAATGCCGTCGCGATCCTTCTGCGGCGCCAGCAGGCGCAGGCTTTGCTGCGAGGGCAGCTCGATGTTGACGCTCATGCGGTCGGCCAAAAGCCCCAGCGCCTCGATGAGCCGCGGGTCGGCGCCTGGAATCCCCTTGACGTGAACGTACCCGCCGAAACGGTATTCCTCGCGCAGGATGGTCAGCGTCCGCAGCATCTGCTCGCAGGTAAAATCAGGGTTTTTGACCACCGCCGAGGACAGAAACAGCCCTTCGATATAATTGCGCCGGTAAAACTGAACGGTCAGATCGGCCAGCTCGCGCGGCGTGAAGGAGGCCCGCGGCGTGTCGGCGCTTCGGCGGTTGACGCAGTAGGCGCAGTCATAGGCACAGACGTTGCTCATCAGCACCTTGAGCAGCGAAATGCAGCGGCCGTCGCCGGCAAAGCTGTGGCAGATGCCGCAGGCCACGGCGTTTCCGAGCCCGCCGGCTTTGGCGCCGCGATCGGCCCCGCTCGAGGTGCAGGCCGCATCGTATTTGGCGGCGTCGGTCAAAACGGTCAGTTTTTGCATGATGTCCACGGCGGGCTCTCCTTTCAGAACAAATGTTCTGATTTTATTTTATCATCCGCCCGCCCCGCTGTAAAGAGGAAAAATCGAACATTTTTTCGCAGACAAAAAGGGCGTCCGCTTTGCGGACGCCCGGAGGGGAAGCCATCAATAGTTTTTGGCCTGAAGCTGGAAGTAGGCCTGAGGGTGCTCGCAGACGGGGCAGACCCCGGGAGCCGCCTTGCCGACGTGGAGGTGGCCGCAGTTGGCGCACTGCCATACCTGCTCGCCCTCTT
>CAKUPI010000175.1 GCA_934675045.1 uncultured Eubacteriales bacterium | reverse complement strand
TCTTCACCCTTTCCAGTTTATCGGTTTCCTCTTGGCTTATCAGGGGGGATTTTCGCGGCATTTCCCGCCGCGGTTTGCGGAAAAGGCGCTTCACAGCGCCCGGGCAGGGGAGCTCAGGCCTTTCTGCACAGCCGGATTTTCCTTCCCGCTCTGTCGCAGCTGACCGACTCGCCGTCCAGCGCAAAACGCATCCTCAGCGCTTCGAGATAAAAGCCGCCGTCCTTTGCCGGAACCATGCGGCCCTCGACAGGCTCGCCGTCCGGGGCCCAGCGAAGAATCAGCCGGTCGCCCGACAGATACAGCTCCAGGCCGTCCTCGTATTGGCCGCAGTACCGGGCCAGCTGCCCGGCCGTCACCGAAGTGTCCTCCTTTTCCGCCAGCGAGGCGGGCAGGCGCGGCGTGCGGCCGCACAGAATCTCGGTCAGCCCCGCCATGACCTCGCTGCGCGCAATGCCGTCGCAGCCGGTCTGGTTGCACATGCAAACCAGCATCGAATCCTCGTCCAAAAGCCGGACAAAGTTGGTGTTGTAGCCCGGCCAGCTTCCGCTGTGCTGAATGACGCGCCCCGCGTCGGGGTCTGTGCCGATGCGCCAGCCGTAGCCGTAGGGGTAGTCCTCGCCGCCGTTTAAGCGGGTGGGGGCCGCCATTTCCGCCTGCGACTGCGTCGAAAGCACCGTGCAGTCGCGCTGGGCGCGGTCCCACGCCAGCATGTCGTCGATGGTGGTGTTGACAATGCCGTCGCCCTCGATGCCGTCGAGCGGCACGACAAAGCGGTTTTCCGCCGTGTCCTCGGGCAGCTTGTAAACGCCGCCGTCCAGCACCATGCCGTATGCGTAATTTTCAATGGTCTCGCCGTTCATGCGCCGGTGGTAGACGCAGGAGCTTTTCATGCCGCAGGGGACAAAGATCTCGTCGCGCAGAAAGTCGGCAAAGCTCTTGCCCGACGCCTTTTCCACCACAAGGGCCAGAAGGGCGTAGGCCGTGTTGCAGTAGGACCACCTCTCGCCGGGGGCAAAGAGCGCCGGCAGGCCGCTGTGCAGCAAAAACTCTTCCATCACGGCGTTGGGGTAAATGGTGTCCCCGCCCTTTTTGCCCAGCCATTCCATGTAATCGGGCAGGCCGGAGGTGTGGTTGAGCAGATTGCGCAGCACAATGCCCGGATAGGGCGCGCCGGGGAAGTATTGTTCCAGCCGGTCGTCGAGCGACAAGGCCCCCCTGTCGCGCAGGATCATCACGGCGGTGGCGGTAAAGTGCTTGCTGACCGACGCCATTTCAAACACGGTGTCCTCGCGCAGGGGATTTTTGCGCGCCGGGTGCGCCGTGCCGAGCGCGCCGCGGCTGACGACCTTTCCCTGCTTTTTCAAAAGCCAGTTGCCGTGGAAATAGCCCTTTTCAAAGGAATAGGCGATAAAGTCCTCAGCGGTTTTTTTCAGCTGTTCCATGTCACATGCTCCCTTCTGCTTTTTATGCTCCGGACGCTCAGGCCTGCCCGCGCAGCAGGACGCGCCCGGGGGTTTTGCCGGTCAGCGCCCCGCCGCGGTAGACCACCTCGCCGCCGATAAAGACGGCTTCGATTCCGTCGGACAGCAGCTGCGAGTGGACGAAGTCGGCGCGATCGCACACCGTTTCGGCGTTGAAAAGCACCAAATCGGCGTCCATTCCGTCGCGGATCAACCCTTTTTGGGAAAACCCGAAGGTCGCGGCGGGCAGGCCGGTCATTTTGTGAATCATGGTCTCCGCCGGCAGCAGCTTTTTGTCGCGCCCGTAGCGGCCCAGCGCGCGGGTAAAGGTGCCGAAGGCGCGCGGATGGCACAGGCGGTCGGCCGAGGCGCTGACGCCGTCGGTTCCCACCATCAGGGTGGGGTCGGACAGAATGTGCATCAGGTCTGGCTCGCCGATGTCAAAGTAAATGGCCTGAACGCTGCCGTTGTTCTGCACCAGAAGGTCAAAGAAGGTCTCCCACACGTCGGCGCCCTGCTCCCGCGCCGCCGCGGCAACGCTTTTCCCGACGGCCCAGGGGGTCTTTTCCGCCGCCGAAACGACGATGCCGTCAAAGCCGCCGCAGCCGAGCACCAGATTTTCAAAGCCCTCGACGGTGTTGCCCTCGATTTCCGAGCGGATCTGCCGCCGCCCGCCGCCGTCGCGCAGTGTCTGCATCAGCCCCTCCGTCCCGCGGGTGAACTACTTGGGCGGAATGCAGGAGGCCAGCGACGTCGAGGAGGCTTCGTACGGGTACTGGTCGGCCGAAACGCGCAGGCCCTCGGCGCGCGCGTCGTGAATGAGCTTCAGCATTTGCCCGGCGGCGCCGTGGTTGGGCTTTCCGCACACCTTGAGGTGTGAAATGTTCAGGCGGCAGCCGCTGCGGCGCGCCACCTCGATGGACTCGCGGATGGAATCGAGCACCCCGTCCGCCTCGTTGCGCATGTGGGTGGCGTAAATGCCGTCATACCGGGCCACCACCCGGCACAGCTCGGCCATTTCCTCGATGCCGGAATAGGCCCCGGGGATGTAAATAAGCCCCGAGCTCATGCCGAGCGCCCCGTTTTCCATGGCCTCGGCCAGCAGGGCCTTCATGTGCTCCAGCTCTTTTGCCGTCGGTTTGCGGTCGTCAAAGCCCATGGCCACCCGGCGCAGGTTGCCGTGGCCGACCAGGAACGCGGTGTTTTCCACCTGCGGCAGGCTGCGCGCGTACGCGAGATAGGGGCCGAAGCCGGTGAAGTGCTCCGGGCCGTCCAGCCCCGGCGAGGGCGTCAGCTCTGCCCGCGCCGCGCGGTACATCTCTCCGTCGAGCACAAAGACGGAGCTTCCGCAGTTTCCGGTCAGCTGGGTTGTAATGCCCTGCGAAACGCGGGAAAGGCTGTTGTTCCGGTTTCCCACGCAGCTGTCGCCGTGGGAATGGGCGTCGATAAAGCCCGGCGCCAGACAAAGCCCCGCCGCGTCGATGACCTCGTCCGGGGCCTCGACGCTTCCCAGGCGCAGCTTTCCGTCGACGCAGCTGACGTCGCCCGTAAAGGCGGGTGCGCCGCTTCCGTCGTACACTTCCGCGTTTTTGATGCATATTCTGCTCATGGCTGTACCCTCCCGTCCGCCGTGCGGCGTAATGTTGATCTGCTCCCATTGTAACCCGGCGCCCGGCCCCGTGGCAAGCCCCCAAACGCACTTTCTCAAAACCGGCAAAATCCGGCCCCCGCCCCGCCGCCGGAAAGGGCGCGCGTTTTCCGGGCGGAAGCATTGTTTTTCGCCGCTGTTTTGTGGTATAATCGTTCTCGGCGGCCGCGCCCGGCGATTCCCCGTCGACGCGCGATTTCGGCAACGGTCGCGCGAATGCTGCCGGGCGATGTCCTCCTGATCGAAGGAAAAGGACACGAACGCTATACCATCGACAAAAAAGGAATCCATGCCTTCGACGAGAGAAAAATTCTTGCCGAAGCACTAAAAAACAGGAAAGGCGGGCATACTACATCGCATGACAGCGAATCCTGAACTTTCTCTCACCGTCGGAGAAATCGCCAAAATTACGGGCGGGATCATCCGCACGGGCGGCGATCTTCCGATCACCCGGATCGTCACCGACTCAAAGGACGCAAAACGGGGCGATCTCTTCCTCGCTCTGAAGGGCGAACATACAGACGGAGAACTCTATGCGGACGAGGCGGTCGCCAAAGGTGCGGTCGCGCTCAGTCACCATATCGGAGACGGAAGAATCACGGTAGCGGATGTAAGAGACGCCCTCCTCCGTCT
>CAKUPI010000174.1 GCA_934675045.1 uncultured Eubacteriales bacterium | reverse complement strand
GGGGTGGGGCTGATGGCGGTGACCAGAATGAGCCTGGCGTCGGGGTTGCCCTGAACCCCGGCGCGCGCCTTGGCGCTGATTTTCGCCTTGTCATGGCCGTAAGGGATGATATCTTCAGCCGCGAAGCCCAGCTTTGCGGCGATATCCGTGATGGGGAGCAGTTTTGCCTGCTGTGCGATTTGGATGTCTGTGAGCATTGGGTTGACCTACCTTTTTAAGATTTTGCCGTCTTTTACAACGGACTTTGCCTGATTGCTGCCGAATCGGTAGCATATCATTTCCCAGTCGGGGGCGTCCCACACAACGAGATCGGCTTTTTTGCCGACTTCCAGCGTGCCGCAGACGCGCTCGCGCCCGCAGGCGCAGGCGGCGTTGACGGTCACGGCGGTCAGGACTTCCTCGGGCAGCATTTTGTAGCGCAAAACGCCAAGGTTGACCGAGAGCTGTAAGTTCAGCGACGGGCAGGATCCCGGGTTGAAGTCGGAAGCCAGCGCGACGGGGATACCAAGTTCTATCATGCGGCGGGCAGGGGCAAAGGTTTTGCCGAGGTAAAAGGAGGTCTGTGGCAACAGGCAGGCTATTACGCCGCCCTTTCGCATGGATTCCATGCCGCGCTCGCCGGTGGCGATCAGGTGCTCGGCCGAAACGGCCCCCACCTCGCCCGCAAGCACGGCGCCGCCGATTTCTTCGATTTCATCGGCGTGGATTTTGGGCAGCAGTCCGTACTGCCTGCCCTTTTCGAGCACACGGCGGCTTTGATCGACGTCAAAGACGCTGTCCTCGCAGAAAACGTCGCAGAAGGAGGCCAGTTCTTCCTCCGCAACGCGCGGAATGACCGTTTCACACAGGTAATCGACATACTGGTCGCCGCGCCCCTTGTACTCGTCTGGAATGGCGTGCGCCCCCAAAAAGGTGGCGGCCACGTCGACGGGGTGCTGCCGGTTCAGGCGGCGGATCACGCGCAGCTGCTTCAGCTCGGTTTCGAGGTCAAGCCCGTAGCCGCTCTTGATTTCGCAGGTGGTGACGCCGAGCGCCAGCATTTCGTCCAGAAAAGCGCGGCTTTTTTCAAACAGCGCCTCCTCGTCCGCGGCGCGCGTATGGCGCACCGTGTCCAGGATTCCGCCCCCCGCGCGCAGAATGTCGAGATAAGTCGCGCCGCGCAGCTTGAGGGGGATTTCCCCCTGCCGCCAGCCGCCGAACACCAGATGGGTGTGGGCGTCGACCAGACCGGGGGTGACCAGCCGGCCGCCCGCGTCGTACCGCACGGCGTCCGCGCTGTTTTCCGGCAGCGCGCCGCCGCAGGTGATGGCGGTAATGACGCCGTCCTCACACAAAACGGCGGCGTCGCGCAGCTTTTGGTTCCGGCCCTGCTGCGCGCCGCAGTGGCACTCGCTCCCGACGGGGGTTTGCAAAAGGCCGATGTTATGAATCAGAAGTTTTTCGCTCATTGCAGAATGCCTTTACAGAATGTGATTTTCCAGCACCTGACGGCCGAAATCGAAGTTTTCGATTTGCAGGTAGTATTCCGCCGAATCGACCAGCGCCTGCATGGGCGTCAGGCCGATGATCTCGGTGCCGATGACATGTACGCCCCAGCGCGCCGCCTCGGCCTTTGTCAGCTCGACAACGCGGTACAGCGGGGTTTTGTGGAAGTTGGTCATGTTGATGGACACCTGCGCGACGTTGCGGTCCTCGAGCAAAACGCCCATGGCCTTGACGCAGTCAAAGCCGCCGCTGGAGCGGCGCAGAATCTTGGCGATTTTAGAGGCGATGGACACGTCGGAGGTGGACAGGTTGATGTTGAAGGCGACGAGGAAGGGGCGGCAGCCGACGGCGACGACGCCGGCCGAGGGATGAACGGTGCGGCCGCCGAAATCAGGCTCCCACTCGGGCTGCTTGACCTTTTCGGCCATGCCCTCGAACTGGCCCTTGCGAATGGCGGCAAGGTTCTGGCGGTGCGGGGCGCTGGCCGATTCCTCGTACAGGAACACGGGCATTTTCGCCTCGTTCCACACCCGCTCGGCCACCTGTTTGGACAGCTCGACGGTTTCCTCAATGGTCATTTCCTTGATGGGGATAAAGGGGATGACGTCGACGGCGCCCATGCGGGGGTGTTCGCCCTCGTGCTTGCGCAGGTCGATAAGCTCCGCCGCCTTTTTGGCCAGGCGGACGGCGGCCTCGGCCGCCCCCTCGGGCGAGCCGAAGAAGGTGATGACGGTGCGGTTGTGGCTCATGTCCGAGCTGTAATCGAGCAGCGTGACGCCCGGCGTGCCGCGGACCTCGTTGACGACGGCCTCGACGACTTCCTGGTTGCGGGCTTCGCTGATGTTGGGAACACATTCAACAATTTTAGCCATAATGCTCTTTCTCCTTGTTTGGTTTCAAGCGGCCCTGCCGCCCGGACGCTTCTGCGCCCGGGCGAAGGCGCCGCGGCGCACAGCGCCGGCGTTTATTTTACCAGACGGTCGATAAGCTCGTCGGCGGCGACATACGGAATGGTGATGTGCGCCGAGCGGCCGCTTTCCTGATTGTACAAAATGCTGGTTTCGATGGAAGCCTCGTTGCGGGCCCATGCACGGCGGGCAACGCCCCCCATGACGTCCCACATCATGGCCGATGTGATGGTTTCGTCGGCGCGGTGCGAGCCGTCGAGCACCAGCCCGAAGCCGCCGTTTATCGACTTGCCGATGCCGACGCCGCCGCCGTTGTGCAAAGCGCACAGGCTCATGCCGCGCGCGGCGTTGCCGGCGAAGCACTGCACCGCCATGTCGGCCATGACGTTGGAGCCGTCCTTGATGTTGGCCGTTTCACGGAAGGGCGAGTCGGTGCCCGACACGTCGTGGTGGTCGCGGCCCAGCATGACGGGGCCGATTTCGCCGTTGCGGACCATTTCGTTGAAGCGCAGCGCGATGCGGGTGCGGCCCTTGGCGTCCTGATACAGAATACGGGCCTGCGTGCCGACGACCAGACGGTTTTCCTTGGCGTCGCGAATCCAGATGTAGTTGTCGCGGTCCTGGAAGCGGCGCTCGGGGTCGATGCAGTCCATCGCCGCGCGGTCGGTTTTGTCCAAATCCTCGGGCTTGCCCGACAGGCAGACCCAGCGGAAGGGGCCGTAGCCGTAGTCAAAGAGCATGGGGCCCATGATGTCCTCGACATAGGACGGGAAGATGAAGCCGTCCTTTTCGTCGACGCCGTTTTTGGAGATTTCCTGCACGCCGGCGTCAAACACGGCCTTCATAAACGAGTTGCCATAATCAAAGAAGTAGGTGCCGGAGGCGGTCAGCTTTTTAATGGCCTCAAAGTGGCGCTTGAACGACTTGTCAACCAGCTTGGCAAAGCCCTCGCGGTCAGAGTGCAGCATTTCGGTGCGCTGCTCAAAGGTCAGGCCGACCGGGCAGTAGCCGCCGTTGTAGGCGTTGTGGCACGAGGTCTGATCGCTCAGAAGGTCGATGTGGAAGCCGGTCTCGGCGGCCTTTTCCAGCAAGTCGACGATGTTGCCGTGGTAGGCGATGGAAATGCTCTGGCCCTTTTCGACGCAGTCCCCGGCCAGCGTGAACACCTCGTCAAGGTTGTCGGAAATGCGCTCGACCCACCCCTGATTGTAGCGGGTCTCGATGCGCGAGCGGTCGACCTCGGCAAAAATGCCGACGGCGCGGGCGATGTTGGCCGCCTTGGGCTGCGCGCCGCTCATGCCGCCCAGACCGGACGAGACAAAGACCTTGCCCGTCAAATCGCCCTGCGCGGGAAC
>CAKUPI010000173.1 GCA_934675045.1 uncultured Eubacteriales bacterium | reverse complement strand
CTCCAAATCGAGGGCGATGTACGCCCCGTCCTCAAAGCCGTCGAGGTCGTAATAGCTTCCGTCGAGCCTGGCGGCGTCCCGCACCAGCTTGACGGGCAGGTAGACGATGCCGTCCTGCAAGTAAACGGTCTGCTCGTCGTAGACGGCATGCATGTCGGCTCGGGCGCCGTAGAGGTCCAGGCCGCCGACGTCGCCCTCAAAGCCGCCGCTCAGCCGCCCGCGCAGGTTTTGCAGGTCAAACAGCATGTTCAGGTTCACCGTTCCGCTGAACTTCTCAAACCTCGCCTCGGCGCTCTTTTCGGCGGCAGCCGAAGCCTCAAGGGTAAGGCGGGTCTCATAGCAGCTCCATTCGCCGACCTTTTGGGCCTCGGCCATGTAGTCACCGGCGCTCGCGCCGCAGGCCGTCAGGCCAATCAGCATCAGCGCGCCCAACACCGCCGCAATCGCTCGTTTTATCATGGGGTTGCCCTCCTTTGTGTGTTCCTTTGCTCAGTATACCACTTTCCGCACCGGAGGGCAACGCTTTTCCGCCCTTTAAAACAATCCGCCGCGCTTTGGCCGGCCACCTCCCGCGCGCACGGCGCCGTGTCTGACCAGAATGATGTCCTCGCCGATTTTTTCGATGTTTTCCCACGGCACCACCGCATCCTCCTCCCTGCCCAGCAGCCCCAAAAGCCGCAGGCGCCCGGGAATGATCAGGGCGGTCACCCGCCCGCTTTCCAGGTCGATGTCGACGTCGCCGACATAGCCGAGGCGGGCCCCGTCGTGCAGGTTGATCACCTCTTTATAGCTCAAATCGAACACGCGGCAGCTCTGTTCCCGCATGAAAAAACGCCCCCTTTGCCACATTGTATGGCAAGGAGGGCATTTTGTATGTTCCGTTATTTTTTGCTGCCCGCAACGTACTCGGCGATCGGCTTGGCACGGGTCAGGGCAAAGCAGACGACGATAGACAGAAGGATGTTGACGGCCATGTAGGAGCCGTTGTACAGCAGCGAGTAGAAGTAGGGCGTCGTCATGGTCATGCCGAAAAAGGTTTCGGGCATGTACTCGGCGTAAATGGTGACGCCGCTGATGTAGTGAACGACGAAACGGCCGAAGCCGCCCAGCAGGCTGCCCCAGATGATCCCCTGCTTTTTCCCCTTGAACAGGCCGGCCAGTCCCAGCAGCATGTAAGCGCCGGCATAGTCCAGAATGATGGACTGCCAGTTGGCGGCAAAGCCGCCGAACATCCACTGCAAAACGCCCAGCGCCAGACCGGCTCCCAGGCCCCAGCCGCAGCCCCAGCGCACGGCGTACAGCACAATGGGAATCATGGACAGCTCGACGGAGCCGCCCTGCAGCCACGCGAACTCAATCTTGATAAAGCTGAGCACCGCCGACAGCGCAACCATCACGGCGCCCTCGACAAGAGCGCGGGTCCGTGTTTGCTTGCTCATTTTTGTCTCGTTCATTTCCTGTTCCTCCACTTTCCGCATCAGGGTCTTACCCGCCGCCGAAAAACAAAAAACGCCGCACTGCGGACGCAGTACGGCGAAAAGCTCATTTTCAGTGACTTCCTACGCCGGCATTATCCGGATCAGGTGTAAGGGATTGAGCGGCGATACGCTCGATCTCAGCCGACTTGCGCCAGCACCCCTGCATGTGTAATTTTCAGGTGTATCATACCCCACTCCGCGCCATTTGTCAATGCTTATTTTGATTGTTCTGCTGGGCCAGCAGGCTGGCGTACTGCTTGTCGGCCAGCTCGCGCGCGGCGTTGTGCCCCATTTTTTTGTTGCGGTTGTTCATGGCGGCGACCTCGATGACGACGGCCAGATTTCGGCCGGGCCGCACCGGCACGACAAGCGACGGCACCTTGATTCCCAGAATGTCGGTCCTGTTTTCGTCCAGCCCCATGCGGTCGTAGGGCTTGCCCTCCTTCCACTGCTCGAGGTGGATGATGAGGTCGACCTTTTCCGTCGGCTTGACCGAGCCCATACCGAAAATGCGGCGCACGTCGACAATGCCGATGCCGCGCAGCTCGATAAAATACCGAATCATCTCGGGCGCCGAGCCGACCAGCGTTTTGGCCGACACTCTTTTGATGTCGACGGCGTCGTCGGCTATCAGACGGTGTCCGCGCTTGACCAGCTCGACGGCCGTTTCGCTTTTGCCCACGCCGGAGTCGCCCATGAGCAGCACGCCCTCGCCGTAGACCTCGACCAAAACGCCGTGAATGGTGACGCGCGGTCCCAGATGGACGTTGAGCGAAGCGCTGAGCGCCGCAATGAAGGGCGGCGTCGCCTCCTGCGTGCGGCAGACGGTGACCCCGTGCTCCCGCGCGACGTCCATGCACTCCGGATAAGGCTCCATGCCCCGGGTGTAGATCAGCATCGGAATGGGCTCCTGAAACAGCCGGTCGAGGCTTTGCCGCCGCTGCGACGGGCTCAGTCCGCCCAGATAGGTGTGCTCTACCTTGCCGAGCACCTGAATGACGCCGCTGTCAAAGTAATCGTAAAACCCGGTCAGCTGCAGAGCCGGACGGTTGACCTCGGTGCTGGAAATCTCCTTTTCCTGATAACCGTCCGGCCCGTAGAGCACCTCAAGGTTAAACTCGGAAATGATTTGGTGCATGCTGACAGAATACTTTTCCATAACCATCCTCCCCTGCTCCGCCGGACGGCCGGCCGGCAGTCTGCGCTTGATGTTCCGGCGGCCCGCAGCCGCTTGATGCCGATATTATAGCCCACCTTGGTCAAAAAAACAACAGCGGCCTTCCCCCTTTTCCGAAAAGTCGGGAATATTTTTTCATCTTTTCTCTTGCATTCCCGCATCAGGTGTGGTAATATAGCTTGTGTCGCTTTATAGCCTTTACTCAAGAAGGAGGTGCAGAAATATGGCCAAGTGTGAAATTTGCGGCAAGGGAGTCGCCTTTGGCATTCAGGTTTCCCATTCACACAGAAGGAGCAACAGAGCCTGGCGGCCCAACGTCAAGCGCGTCAAGGCGCTGGTCAACGGCACGCCGACTCACATCAATGTCTGTACCCGCTGCCTGCGTTCCGGCAAAGTCGAACGCGCTATCTAAACTGTAACAGCTTTTACGCCCGGGAGATTTCTCCCGGGCGTATTGTTTTTATTTTCCACCTGCTATTGCCTCTCTCTTTTAGATATGATAGTATAGGTGCTATGATACAATTCACTGTTTTATACAAAGGAGTGATGACTATGGCACGCTCGATTGCACTGCCCGATCCGCCTCTGCGAAAACAGGTAAACCACGACATCTTCCGCATGGTCCTTCCCGTCATCACGGAGAACGTCCTGCAAATGTCGGCCGGTCTGGTCACCTCGGCCATGATAGGCCGCCTGATGGCCGATGATATTTCGGCGCAGGGCATCAGCCTCCGTGTATACAACACCTTCTGGTCGCTGTTCAAGGGCATCGGCATCGGCGCCACCGTCGTTGTTGCGCTGCGCTACGGACAGCGCCGGCTGTCCGAATGCCGCCGCACCATTGAGCAGACCTATCTGACGCTGGTGCCCTTTGCACTGCTGTGCATGGCCATCATTCTGATAGCGCCCTCTCCCATTGTCCACTTTTTATCCAACGATTCGAACCTGACCAGCACTGCGATCGACTATCTTCGCATCGCCATCTGGGCCTTGCCCTTCGCTGCCGTCAGTGTCTGTAATACAGCCGCCTTCAACGGCCACGGCAACACCAAAACCCCCATGTACATCGCCCTGATACTCAACGCCATCAACATCGTCCTCGGCTATGTTCTGATTTTCGG
>CAKUPI010000172.1 GCA_934675045.1 uncultured Eubacteriales bacterium | reverse complement strand
GGGTACACAAGGAACGGCCGGCCGGCCCCCGGCCAGTTGTCGCTATTGGACGCCGGGCGGCAAAGCTTTTTTCGGCGCGGGTTTTCAGTCAAGCTCCGGGCCGGGGAAGTCGGTCTTGTTTTTGAGAATGCGGTCGACCTGCTCTTCGACGTGGATGAGAGAGCCGCGGTCGATGAGGTAGTGAAAGGGGATGATGCGCCCGCCCCGCTCGACAAAGCGCTGCCCGACCTCGCCGAACAGATCGGCGCTCAGCAGGGCCGAGTCGGGGTTGACGATGACGCAGTCCAGCTTTTGCAGAAAACGCTCGGCCGTCTGCCTGTCGGACTCAAAGCAGACGGGCAGGGGATGGGCGATGCTGCGGAAGGCGGCGGCCTGCTGGGCGATGAGGTTGGCAAACTTGTTGCTGACGCAGTGGATGCCGACGGCCTTTTTTTCGGGCAGGGTGGAGATGTCGACAATGGTCTGATGGCTGAGCCCGACCGACACGGGCAGAATGCGCACGCCCGCGCCGTGCAGGGAGCGGGCCACCTGCTCGTAGTGGGTCTCGGTGGTCAGCACCAGATCAAAGCCGGCAAAAATCGCGGTGGTGTTGTCGTTGAGAATGACGCTGTCGACCGGGAACACGGACAGCGCAATGTTGGGAAGGTAGGAAAGCTGGCGCTTGAAGATGGCAAGGGACTCGGGGTTGCAGTCGATGGCGGCAACGCGGACCTGCCGGTCGGAGCTTTCGCGCTGGATGAGGCACATGCGGATGAGGGTCGATATCTCCTTGAGCGAAAAGTCCCAGTAGGCCAGCTTGGACAAAAGCTCCTCGATCATGCCGATGGCCATGCGGCGGCGCTCGCCGTCAAAGTTCTGCTTGTCGCTGTAAACGTAGCTGCCGCTGCCCTGAATGACTTCGATGATGTTGTTGTCGGCCAGCTCGGCGTAGGCCTTTTTGACGGTGCCCCGCGCAACGCCGAGCGCCTGCGCGAGATCGCGCTCGGTGGGCAGCTTGGCGCCGGGCTGCAGCTCTCCGTTTTTGATTTTGAGCAGAACCTGCTCGACGATTTGTCTGTACAGTGCGCTCTGGCCGTCCAGCTTGAACTCCATGGCGGTGATCCCTCCGGCGAAAATGATTCAGGCGGGCAAATGGTACAGTCCGCCCAAAGCGGGCAAATGGTACAGTTCTTATTATAGATTGCCGCGGAAAAAAAGCAAGGGAAAGATGCAAAAGCCGGCATTGGGCCTTTTTTTATGGAAAACAGCGATCTTAAGTTGACTTGACGGGCGGAAAACGGTATAATTTTTATAGACCATTTATAGTGGAGTATACCAATTTACCCTGTTATCGTTTTAGTAAAGTAAAGAGACGGAAAGGAAGCTGCACAATGGAAATTGTAATTTGCGGTCAGAACCTGACCATTGACGAGGTCGTTGCCGTCGCGCGCGGCGGCGCTAAGGTGCGCATTGCGGACGAGGCACAGCGCAAAGTGCGCGTCTGCCGCGAGTATGTCGACAAGAAGCTGAGCGAGGGCGCCGTGGTTTACGGGCTGACCACCGGCTTTGGCAAGTTCTCGGACACCCTGATTTCCGCCGAGGATACCCGCGCGCTGCAGCGCAACCTGATCATCAGCCACGCCTGCGGCATGGGCGCTCCCCTGCCGACCGAGGTGGTGCGCGCCGCCATGCTGCTGCGCTGCAACGCCTTGTCCCGCGGACATTCGGGCATCCGGCTGTCGACGCTTGAAACGCTGCTCAACATGCTCAACGCCGGCGTGCATCCGGTCATTCCCGAAAAGGGCTCGCTGGGCGCCAGCGGCGACCTGGCTCCGCTGTCCCACATGGTGCTGGTCATGCTGGGCGAGGGCGACGCCGAGTACAAGGGCGAGGTCATGCCGGGCGCCGAGGCCATGAAAAAGGCCGGCATTCCCACCATCGAGCTGGCCGCCAAAGAGGGTCTGGCCCTCATCAACGGAACGCAGATCATGACGGCCGTCAGCTGCATGGTCATTTACGACGCCGTCCGCCTGTGCAAGACGGCCGACATCGTCGGCGCGCTGACCGCCGAGGCGTCGCTGGGCATCAAGAAGGCCTTTGACCACAAGGTTCACGACCTGCGCGGACATCAGGGCCAGAAGGACGCGGCCGAAAACCTGCTGCGCCTGCTCGAGGGCAGCGGCCTTGCCCACGACAAGAACCCCGACAAGGTGCAGGACGCCTATTCCATCCGCTGCATGCCGCAGATTCACGGCGCCAGCCGCGACGCGCTGCGCTACTGCTGGGATGTTCTGTCGCGCGAGATCAACGCCGTCACCGACAACCCCCTCATCTTCCCCGACGAGGACGAGGCCATTTCGGGCGGCAACTTCCACGGCCAGCCGGTCGCCATCGCCATGGACATGGCCGGCATGGCCATAGCCGAACTGGCCAACGTCTCTGAACGCCGCCTCGAGCGTCTGGTCAACCCGCAGCTGTCCGGCCTGCCCGCCTTCCTCACCCCGCACGGCGGCGTCTGCTCCGGCTTTATGATCACCCAGTACGCCGCCGCCTCGATGGTGTCGGAAAACAAGGTGTACGCGCACCCGGCCTGCGTCGACTCCATCCCCTCGAGCGCCAACCAGGAGGACCACGTCAGCATGGGCACCACGGCGGCGCGCAAGGCCCGCATGATTCTGGACAACAGCGAAAAGGTGCTGTCCATCGAGCTGTTTGCCGCGGCGCAGGCCATCACCTTCCGCGACGAGAGCAAGCTGGCCCCCGCGACCAAGGCGGTCTATGACCTGGTGCGCAAAGAGGTGGCGCCCATTGATCAGGACATCGTCATGCACTATGAAATGGTCAAATGTGACAACATGATCAAGTCGGGCCGCGTTCTGGAGGCCGCCGAGGCCGTTTGCGGAGAACTGAAATAACAAAAATACCGGTCAAGTTTTTGTATTATTTTGCATTGCGAAGAGCGTTCTATGCTGGTAAAATAGAGATGTTCGTACCAAAGCTCCGTTTTGTGCGGACTTCTTTCCGGATGAAAGGTCAGGAGGAAAAAACATGAACAATCAGGTCATCGACAACGCCATGACCATCAAGCTGGGCGCCGAGCTGCCCCCCATGCCCGAGTTTGTGCCGGGCATCCGCCGCGCGCCCGATCGCGGCTACTGCCTCAGCCCCGAGCAGACCAAAATCGCGCTGAAAAACGCGCTGCGCTACGTGCCCGAAGAGCTGCACGAGACGCTGGCTCCCGAGTTTCTGGAAGAGCTTAAAACGCGCGGCCGCGTGTACGCCTACCGCTATCGCCCCGAGGGCCGCATTTACGGCAAGTCCATCGACGAATACAAGGGAAAGTGCATCGAGGGCAAAGCCTTTCAGGTCATGATCGACAACAACCTCGACTTTGAAATCGCGCTGTACCCCTACGAGCTGGTCACCTACGGCGAGACGGGCCAGCCCTGTCAGAACTGGCTGCAATACCGTCTCATCAAAAAATACCTCGAAGAGCTGACGCAGGACCAGACCCTTGTCATCGAGTCGGGCCACCCGGTCGGCCTCTTCCCCTCGCGCCCCGAGGCGCCCCGCGTCATTCTGACCAACGCGCTGATGGTCGGCATGTTTGACAACCTCAAGGACTGGGAGGTCGCCGAGCAGATGGGCGTCGCCAACTACGGCCAGATGACGGCCGGCGGCTGGATGTACATCGGCCCGCAGGGCATTGTGCACGGCACCTTCAACACCATTCTCAACGCCGGCCGCAAATACCTCGGCGTTCCCGCGCAGGGCGATTTGACGGGCAAGGTCTTTGTCTCGTCCGGTCTGGGC
>CAKUPI010000171.1 GCA_934675045.1 uncultured Eubacteriales bacterium | reverse complement strand
CCGGCACCTCGCGCAAAAGCGGTTTTCCGGCACCTCGCGCAAAAGCGGTTTTCCGGCACCTCGCGCAAAAGCGGTTTTCCGGCACCTCGCGCAAAAGCGGTTTACCGCCGCCTCACGCAAAAAAAGGCAGGGTTTTCACCCTGCCTTTTTTCAATGCTTTTCTTACAGATTGAACCAGGCCCCAAGACCCAGATATTCCGCCGTATCGCCCAGCTCCTCTTCGATGCGCAGAAGCTGGTTGTACTTGGCGACGCGATCGGTGCGGCTGGGGGCGCCCGTCTTGATCTGACCGGCGTTGAGCGCGACCGACAGGTCGGCGATGGTGACGTCCTCCGTCTCGCCCGAGCGGTGCGAGATGACGGCGGTGTAACCGGCGCGGTTGGCCATTTTGATGGCGTCGAGCGTCTCGGTCAGGGTGCCGATTTGGTTGACCTTGATCAGGATGGAGTTGCCCACGCCCAGCTCGATGCCGCGGCTCAGGCGCTCGGTGTTGGTGACGAAGAGATCGTCGCCGACCAGCTGGATCTTGCCGCCCAGCGCTTCGGTCAGCATCTTCCAGCCTTCCCAGTCCTCTTCGGCCATGCCGTCCTCGATGGAGATGATGGGGTACTTTTCCACAAAGCCCTTCCACATCTTGACCAGCTGCTGACGGGTCATCTTCTTGCCGCTCTTGGGCTGGACGTAGCACTGCTCCTCGTCGTTCCACCACTCGGAGGAGGCGGCGTCGATGGCGATGCGGAAGTCGTCGCCCGGCTTGTAGCCGGCCGTTTCGATGGCCTCGACAATGACCTTGAGCGCGTCCTCATCCTTTTTGAGGTTGGGCGCGTAGCCGCCCTCGTCGCCGACGCCGGCGGCGGGCGTGCCGTTGGACTTCAAAACGCCCTTGAGGCTGTGGAACACCTCGGCGCACATGCGCAGCGCCTCTTTGAAAGAGGGGGCGCCGACCGGCATGACCATGAACTCCTGAATCTCGACGTTGTTGGTGGCGTGGGCGCCGCCGTTCAGAATGTTCATCATGGGCACGGGCAGGGTCTTGGCGTTGCAGCCGCCGACATAGCTGTAAAGGGGCAGGCCGAGGGCCTCGGCCGAGGCCTTGGCGCAGGCGAGGGAGGCGCCCAGAATGGCGTTGGCGCCCAGGCGGGATTTATTGGGGGTGCCGTCGAGGGCGATGAGGGCCTTGTCGATGGCGACCTGATCGAGGGCGTTCATGCCGACCAGCGCGTCGGCGATTTCGGTGTTGACGGCCGAAACGGCCTTCTGCACGCCCTTGCCGAGGTAACGGCTCTTGTCGCCGTCGCGCATTTCGCAGGCTTCAAAAATCCCGGTCGACGCGCCCGAGGGCACGGCGGCGCGGCCGAGGAAGGTGTCGCGGCCGTCGTCGACGTAGACCTCGACCTCAACGGTGGGGTTTCCGCGGCTGTCCATGACCTCGCGGCCCACGACGTCGATGATTTCAATCAATTTCTTCATGTTGTCTATCTCCTTTATGATGAATAAGCTTAATCAGGCGGCAGCGGGCGCTTTCCGGCTCAGCGGAGCAGCGAACGGCCCGTCATCTCCGCGGGCTGGGGCAGCCCCAAAAGCTCGAGCAGGGTGGGGGCGACGTCGCACAGGGCGCCGTTTCCGATGCCGCGGCCGCCGGGAGCGCACAGGATGACGGGAACCGGGTTGGTGGTGTGCGCCGTCAGGCAGTTGCCCTCGGCGTCGCGCATCTGGTCGGCGTTGCCGTGGTCGGCCGTGACAAGGGCCTGTCCGCCGGCGCGCAGCACGGCGCCGACAACCCGCCCGACGCAGGCGTCGACCGTCTCCACCGCCTTGACGGCGGCCTCCAGCACGCCGGTGTGTCCCACCATGTCGCAGTTGGCCAGGTTCATGATGATGACGTCGTATTGGCCGCTTTCGATGCGCGCGACGCACTGCTCGGTCACCTCGGCGGCGCTCATCTCGGGCTTTAAGTCGTAAGTGGCCACCTTGGGCGACGGCACAAGCACGCGGTCCTCGCCGGTGAAGGGCTCTTCGCGGCCGCCGTTGAAAAAGAAAGTGACGTGGGCGTATTTTTCCGTCTCGGCGATGCGCAGCTGCGTTTTGCCGCAGTCGGCCAGCACCTGACCGAAAATGTTCTCGAGCGACTGCGGCTTAAAGGCCACCTCGACGTTCGGCATGGCGGCGTCGTACTGCGTAAAGCAGACGTAGCGGGGGCCGATGCACCCGCCGCGGCGCTCAAAGCCGGCAAAGGCGGGGTCGACAAAGGCATAGGAAAGCTCGCGGGCGCGGTCGGGGCGGAAGTTGAAGAAAATGACGCTGTCCTTGGCGCGCACCGGCGCGCCGCCCTCGACGACCAGCGGCTTGACAAACTCGTCGGTCACGCCGTTTTCGTAAGAGGCCTGCACCGCCCGCACGGGGTCGGTGCAACCTTCCCCCTCGCGCAGGGCGATGGCGTTGTAGGCCAGCTCGACGCGGTCCCAGCGCTTGTCGCGGTCCATGGCGTAGTAGCGGCCCATCACGGTGGCGATGCGCGCGCCGGTCTGCGCGCACTTTTCCGCGGCGGCGCGGACAAAGCCGGCGCCCGAGGTCGGGGCGACGTCGCGCCCGTCCAAAAAGGCGTGCAGGTAGGTGGTCACGCCCTCTTTGGCGCACAGGTCAAGCAGGGCAAACAGGTGCTCGATGTGGCTGTGGACGCCGCCGTCGGACAGCAGCCCCCACAGGTGAACGGCGCCGCCCGCCGCGCGCGCGCGGCGCATGGCGTCCAGCAGCACGGGGTTTTTGGCAAAATCGCCGTCGGCGATTTCCTTGGAAATGCGGGTCAGCTCCTGATAGACGACGCGGCCGGCGCCCAGATTGGTGTGGCCGACCTCGCTGTTGCCCATCTGCCCGCAGGGCAGGCCGACGGCCAGCCCCGAGCACTGCAAAAGGGCGTGCGGGCAGGTTTCAAACAGACGGTCCAGGTTGGGCGTGCGCGCCAGGCTGATGGCGTTGCCCGGCCCCGCGGGCGCCTCGCCGAAGCCGTCGAGAATGAGAAGCAGCAGTGGTTTTTTCATAAAAACGGCTCCTTTTACTGGTTGGCCGTGTCGATGATGGCCGAAAGCTGCCCCACATCCAGGCTGGCGCCGCCTATAAGCCCGCCGTCGATGTCGGGCATGGACAAAAGCTCGGCGGCGTTTTGCGGGTTCATCGACCCGCCGTACAAAATGGAGACCGAGCGGGCGCAGCGGGCGCCGTACTTGGCGCGCAGGCACTCGCGGATGACGCGGCCGACCTCGTCGGCCTGCTCGGCCGTCGCCGTCTTGCCGGTGCCGATGGCCCAGATGGGCTCATAAGCGATGACCACCTTGCGCAAAAGCTCGGCCGGCACGCCGTTGAGGGCCATTTTGACCTGCGCGCGCACCTGATCAAGGGTGACGCCCAGCTCGCGCATTTCAAGGCTTTCGCCCACGCAGATGATGGGGCGCAGGCCGCTTTGCAGAGCGGCGAGCACCTTTTTGTTGACCAGCGCGTCGGTTTCGCCAAAATACTGGCGGCGCTCCGAGTGGCCGATGATGACGTATTTAACGCCGGCCTCCTGCAGCATGGCGCACGAAACCTCGCCGGTAAAGGCGCCGTTTTCGGCATAGTGGACGTTTTGCGCCCCGATTTCCACCTTGGTGCCCTTGGCGGCGCGGACCGCCGAGGGGATGAGGGTATAGGGCACGCACAGGACAATGTCGCACCAGCGCGCCTGCGTCGACTTGGCCTTGAGCTCCAGCAAAAAGGCGCGGGCTTCGGCCGCCGTCTTGTTCATTTTCCAGTTTCCGGCAATAATGGTTTTTCTGTATCTTCTGTTCATAGTGTGTTTG
>CAKUPI010000170.1 GCA_934675045.1 uncultured Eubacteriales bacterium | reverse complement strand
GCGGTCATGTGCACGACGGCCGTTCCGGCGGCCAGATTGACGTCGGCGGTGACGCCGTCAAGGGACTCCAGCGCCTTTTGCACATGGGCGACGCAGTGGGCGCACATCATGCCCTCGATTTTGAGCGTGCGGGTTTTTCCTTCCAAAGCGGATTCTCCTTTCTTCTGCACAGCGGCTGCGGCAGCTTCCACGGCGGCGGCCGGCGTGAAGCCGGGGGTGAAAAAGCGCAGGCGCAGTGCGTTGGTGACGACGCAGACCGAGCTTAAGCTCATGGCCGCGGCGGCGAACATGGGGTTTAAGCTCCAGTGCAGGGCGTTGTAAAAAAGACCGGCGGCCAGCGGTATGCCGACAGAGTTGTAAAAGAGCGCCCAGAACAGGTTTTCCTTGATGTTGCGCACAACAGCGCGGCTCAGCCGGCGGGCTGTGACAAAGTCGAGCAGGTCGCTTTTCATCAGAATGACGTCGGCCGACTCAATGGCGACATCGGTTCCGGCGCCGATGGCGACGCCGACGTCGGCGCGTGCCAGCGCGGGCGCGTCGTTGATGCCGTCGCCCACCATGGCCACCGTTTTCCCCTCGGCCTGAAGGGTGCGCACGACCTTTTCCTTGTCCTGCGGCAAAACCTGCGCAAAGACGCGGTCGATGCCGACGGTGCGCGCCATGGCCTGCGCGGTCGTCTCGTTGTCGCCGGTCAGCATGACCACCTGCGCGCCGGCCTCGCGCAGCAGCGAGATGGCCTGACGGCTGGTCGGCCGCACGACGTCGGCCGCGGCAATGAGACCGAGCGGCTTGCCGCCGCGCGCAAAGTAAAGCGGCGTGCTGCCCTGCCGCGACAGGGCGTCGCCCCGCGCCTTCAGCCCGCCCAGCGCAACGCCGTGCTCGTCCATCAGCTGCGGATTGCCGGCCAGGCAGAGCGCGCCGGACAACCGGGCGGAAACGCCGCGGCCCATCAGGGCCTCAAAGCCTTCGACGGGGGCGGGTGTCAGACCGTCCTGCGCGGCGCGGCGCACCACGGCCTCGGCCAGCGGGTGCTCGCTCGGCCCCTCAAGGGCCGCGGCCATACGCAAAAGCTCGGCCTCGGTGACGCCGTCGGCCGGTACGACGGCCGTGACCTCGGGGCGCCCCTGCGTGACGGTGCCTGTTTTGTCAAGAACAACGGCGTCGGTGCGGCACAAAAGCTCAAGGGCCTCGGCCGATTTGATGAGAATGCCGTGCTCGGCGCCCTTGCCGGTGCCCACCATGATGGCGGTCGGCGTGGCCAGGCCGAGCGCGCAGGGGCAGGAGATGACGAGCACGGCGATCAGGGTGGTCAGCGCAAACGCAAAGGTCTGCCCGGCCAGCAGCCAGACGGCCGCCGCAAGAACGGCAATGCCGATGACGATGGGGACAAAGACGCCGCTGACGCGATCGGCCAGCTTGGCGATGGGCGCTTTGGAGGAAGAGGCCTCCTCCATCAGGCGGATGATTTGCGCGAGCGTGGTGTCGTCGCCCACGCGGGTGGCCTGAAGCTCGAAAGCGCCCGTTTTGTTGAGGGTGCCGCCGGTGACGGCGTCGCCCGCCTGCTTTTCCACGGGGAGGCTTTCGCCGGTGATGGCGGCCTCGTCAATGGCCGACCCGCCGCGGAGTATGCGCCCGTCCACCGGCACCGTGTCGCCCGGGCGGACCAGAAGGCGGTCGCCCGCCCGGACCTCCTCGATGGGCACGGGGCGGGTTTGGCCGTTTTCCAGCAGCAAAAGGGCGGTTTTGGGCGTTAAATCCATCAGACGGGTGATGGCCTCGGAAGTTTTGCCCTTGGCGCGCGCCTCGAGGAATTTGCCCAGCGTGATGAGGGTGAGAATCATGCCCGCCGACTCGAAATACAGATCCATCGAGCAGCGGCGAACGGTCTCAAGGTCGCCGGTGCCCAGTCCCCAGCCGATGCGGTAGATGGCGGCAATGCCGTAGAGAACGGCGGCCGACGAGCCGATGGCGATGAGGGAATCCATGTTGGGCGAGCGCCGCCACAGCGCCCGGAAGCCGACGGAAAAATAGCTGTGGTTGGCGGCCAGAATGGGCAGCACCAGCAAAAACTGCGTAAAGGCAAAGACGAGCGCGCCCTGCTCGCCGTGGAAAACAGGGGGCAGCGGGGCGCCCATCATGTGCCCCATGGAAATGTAAAAGAGAGGGACGAGGAAGGCAAAGGAGACGACAAGCCGGCGTTTGACGGCCCGCGCCGCCCTTTGCGGCGCATCGTCGTCGGCGCGTGCCTTGCTCTGCGTGCCCGGCTGCCGGAGCAAGGCGTGGTAACCGGCCTTTTCGACGGCGGCGCAGATGGCGCCGTCGCCGGTTTGCGCGGGGTCGTAGGTCACCGTCATCGAGTTGGTCAGCAGGCTGACCGAAGCCGTTTCGACGCCCGGTACAGCCCGCACCGCCTTTTCCACATGGGCGGAGCAGGACGAACAGGTCATACCGCTGACGGAAAAATGTTGTGTCTGCATAGGCTTTCTCCGTTTCTGCCCGCAGGGGGCAGTTTTTTCTTTCCTTTATAGTATACTACAATGGTATAAGAAGGTACAGAGGGAAAATGAAAAAAATGCGGGTGGCCGCTGGCCGGTACCTCCGGCGTTTTGCCGCATAGCATGGGATTGAAAGCCGGGGGCCTGCGCCTTCGGAAAAGCACAGTGAAAGGAGAATGTGGATTGAACCGATACAACCGTTATTATCCTTATCCGCCCTGCGCGCCCGTCATGCACGAGCAGCGGCCGCCCGCCGGAATGATGCCTGCGGTGCAGGGCGAAGGCGGCGCCGGAATGCCGCTGGCCGTGCCCTTTGTGCAGTGGCAGCGCTGGGGCTGCGTGTATGAGCCGGACATGGCGCTGCGGCAGGGCACCGTGTTCCCCGAGCTCGATTTGCCGTTTTGCGGAAGCGGGGTGAGGCGGGGATGAACGAAAAGCCGTCGCTTTTGTGGAGAATTGCCGTCGCGGGCTTTGCCGTTGACGACATCAAGCTGTTTCTGGACACCCATCCCTGCGACAGGGCGGCGCTCGAGTACTACGAAAAGTACCGCGATTTGAAAAGACAGCTGGAACAGGAGTATACCGCGCAATGCGGTCCCCTGCGCGCCGACGCCGTGCAGGTTTCGGACAGATGGACATGGGCCGGCAGCCCCTGGCCGTGGGAATGGGAGGCGTAACCGATGTGGACCTATGACAAAAGACTGCAATACCCCGTAAAAATTGCCTGTCCCGACGCCAAAACGGCAAAAATCATCCTCACGCAGTTCGGCGGGCCGGACGGGGAGCTGGCTTCTTCGCAAAGATATCTTTCCCAAAGATACTCCATGCCCTTCCGCGAGGTGGCGGGCCTTTTGACCGACATCGGCACGGAAGAGCTGGCCCACATGGAGATTGTCTGCGCCATTGTACACCAGCTGACCCGCAATCTGAGCGTGGAAGAAATCAAAGAGGCCGGGTTCGGGCCGTACTTTGTCGACCACACCGTCGGGCTGTGGCCGCAGGCCGCGTCGGGAACGCCCTTCAGCGCCACGGTGTTTCAGTCCAAGGGCGACGCCGTGACCGACCTGACCGAGGATATGGCAGCAGAGCAGAAGGCGCGCACGACCTATGACAACATTCTGCGGCTGGTGGACGACCCCGACGTGCGCGACCCCATCAAGTTTTTGCGCGCCCGTGAAATCGTACACTTTCAGCGCTTCGGTGAGGCCATGCGCCTGGTGACCGATAAGCTGGACAGCAAAAACGTCTATGCCTTTAACCCCGAGTTTGACCGGGGATAGGCGCAAAAACCCACGATCGGCGCGGATTGCGGTTCGCGCCGGTCTTTTTGTATGCACCGG
>CAKUPI010000169.1 GCA_934675045.1 uncultured Eubacteriales bacterium | reverse complement strand
GAGGGAAAGCCTCAATATAATAAGGACTAATATACAATTGGCGGCGTATGCCGCCCGGGAGGAAATTATGCAGAAGCAGTTTAAGCTGACACAGGAAAGATTGGAAGAGCTGCGCCATGAGCTCGAGCACCTCAAAACGGTTCGTGAAAGAGAGGTCGCCGATCTGATCAAAGAGGCACGTTCTTTCGGCGATCTTTCGGAAAACAGCGAATACGACGAGGCGAAAAACGAGCAGGGCAAGCTCTATTCCCGCATCGCCGAGCTTGAAAATGTCCTGAGCAACTATATTGTTATCAGCGAGGACGATATTTCCACCAAGGAGGTTTCGGCCGGCACCCGGGTGAAGGTGCAGTTTTTGGAGGACGGCTCGATTGAGGAGTACCAGATCGTCGGATCGCAGGAGGCCGACCCCGGCCAGGGCCGCATTTCGGACGAGTCGCCCTTCGGCCATGCCGTCGTCGGCAAGCGCATCGGCGAAATCGCCGTTATCGAGGCGCCGGCCGGAAGCATGGAATGTAAGATTATAGAAATTTCCAAGTAGGGAGCAGAATGAAAATGAGTCAGGAAACCGAGAGAATCTCCGGGCAGGAGCCGGAGCAGTCGGCCGAAGAGCTGCGCGAAATCCTGCAGATCCGCCGCGACAAGCTGGCGCGTTTGCAGGCCGAGGGCCGCGATCCGTTCCGCGAGGTGCGGTATGATCGCACGCACCACACCCGCGACATCACCGAGCACTTTGAAGAGATGGAAAACCAGACCGTGTCCCTTGCCGGGCGCATCATGTCCAAGCGCGATATGGGCAAGGCCTCGTTCTGCGACCTTCAGGATCAGGACGGCCGCATTCAGCTGTACGTCAAGGTGGACGAGCTGGGCGCCGAGGGCTACGAGCGCTTCAAGCGGCTGGACATCGGCGACATCATCGGCGTGCGCGGCTATGTGTTCCGCACCCGCCGCGGCGAGATCTCCGTCCACGCGGGCGAGGTCACGCTGCTGAGCAAGTCGCTTTTGCCCCTGCCCGAAAAATACCACGGCCTTAAGGACGTCGACACCCGCTACCGTCAGCGCTATGTCGATTTGATTGTCAACCCCGAGGTGCGCGAAACCTTTGTCAAGCGCTCGATGGCCATTCGCGAAATCCGCGCTTTTATGGACGGCCGCGGCTATATCGAGGTGGAAACACCGGTTCTCAACACGGTGCAGGGCGGCGCGACGGCGCGTCCCTTTGTCACCCACCACAATGCCCTCAATCTGGACATGTACCTGCGCATTGCTACCGAGCTGCACCTGAAGCGCCTCATTGTCGGCGGCTTTGAAAAGGTCTATGAAATCGGCCGCATCTTCCGCAACGAGGGCATGGACACCCGCCACAACCCCGAGTTCACCACCATCGAGTTGTACGAGGCCTATACCGACATCAACGGCATGATGGAGCTGACCGAGAGCCTGTTCCGCCATCTGGCGCTCAAGGTGACGGGCGGCACCACGCTGCCTTACGGCGACAAGGTCATCGATGTGGGCAAGCCCTTTGAGCGGCTGACCATGACAGAGGCCCTGCGCAAGTACTCCGGCATCGACTTCGACGCCGTCGAGACCTTTGAGGACGCCAGGGCGCTGGCGGAAAAGCACCACATTCAGGTCGAGCCCAAGCACGGCAAGGGCGACATTCTGTCGCTGCTGTTCGAAGAGTTCTGCGAGGACAAGCTGGTGCAGCCCACCTTTATAATTTCGCACCCCATCGAGATTTCCCCCCTGGCCAAAAAGGACCCGGAGAACCCGGCGCTGACCCAGCGCTTCGAGCTTTTCATGAACGGCTGGGAAATGGCCAACGCCTTCTCCGAGCTCAACGACCCCATCGATCAGCGCGAGCGCTTTGAGAATCAGATGCGGCTGCGCGCCATGGGCGACGCCGAGGCCAGCGAGATGGACGAGGACTTTTTGACGGCCCTCGAGTACGGCATGCCCCCGACGGGCGGCTGCGGCATCGGCGTCGATCGCCTTGTGATGATGCTGACCAACAGCCCCTCGATCCGCGACGTGCTGCTCTTCCCGACGATGAAGCCGCTGGACGCGCCCGCCGCGCCCAAAAAGGCGGAGGCGTTGCCCGCCGCCGAAAAAGCGCCGGAAGCGGCGGCGGAAAAGCCCGATTTTTCCCATGTCAAAATCGAGCCGCTGTTTGAGGAGCTTGTCGACTTTGACACCTTTGCCAAGTCCGATTACCGCGCCGTCAAGGTCAAGGCCTGCGAAGCCGTGAAAAAGTCCAAAAAGCTCTTAAAGTTCGTTTTGGATGACGGATCGGGGACGGACAGAGTGATTTTGAGCGGTATTCACGAGTATTACGAGCCGGAAGAGCTGGTGGGCAAGACCTGCATCGCCATCACCAACCTGCCCCCGCGGCAGATGATGGGCATCGACTCCTGCGGCATGCTCATTTCCGCCGTGCACGAGGAGGACGGCCGCGAGGGCCTCAACCTTTTGATGGTGGACGATCGGATTCCGGCCGGCGCCAAGCTCTATTGAGCTTTCCGCACGGGCGCCTGCGCCCCAAATGCAGCCGCCGGGAAGCCTTGACAGCACAGGATAAGCATACGATAAAAGCCCGCTGAGCAGATCGGCGGGCTTTTTGTTTCCCGTGGGAGGGAAAACATCGGAAACGATTGCTTTTTTGACAATATCATGGTAAAATGGTACTGTAAGCAGTGTGCCTGTCTGACAAACCGGAATTGGGGAGAAGGCCGTGTATCGTCTGGGCGGTGTCCGGCCCGGCTTCGGGCGGTATTGGCGCGGCCCCCAATGGCGGAGAGGCGGCATCAAGGCCGCATTTGCCGGTGCATAGGCCGGACCGGGAGCCGGTCGGCTTGCGCGCTTTTTTCGGGCCGCAGGCAACGCGCGCGCCGAAAAAGGCAGAGCGGCGGAAAGGAAGGAGAAGGTATGCGGAGCACCAAAAACAAAATCCTGTCGGTCCTGGCAGCCTTGGCGCCCTTTGCGGTGCTGTTCGGCTTGACCAGGCTGTTTTTTCCGGACGTGTACCCTTTGGAGTGGATGCTGCGGCATTGGTATTTGGGAATATGGGCGATAGCGGCCGCTGCCGCCTGGTTTGACGCAAAATGGGGATATGTGCTGTCCTTTTCCTGTACAGCGTCGATGGTGTTCGGGCAGGTGGCCGGCGACGCGATCAGAAAACACAACATAGCGAAAATTACACCCGAGATGACCAATCAGGAAATTGCCCGTATGCACGGGCATCCCGGGCTTTTACTGTGGCTGGGAGCCTTTGCGCTCGTGATTGTTCTCTACGGAGCCTTTTCCGTGTACCGGAAAACCGGAAAGGGCAAAAGAAACCCATGATGCCGCGGACGAAAAAAACGATTGCCGTGCAGACGGCTGAAAGCGGGCAGGCACAGCTTGTGCCTGCCCGCTTTGTCTGCCCAAAGAAAAAGCCGGAAGCGGCGGTCAGCGGCGCGCAGGCGCCTGCCCCGGCCCTTGACGGGCGCGGGCCGTTTTGCGGGGTTCGAGACTGCCCTTGAAGGCGCAGGGCTACCCGAGCGCCACGTCCAGCATCATCATGACGCTGAAGCCGACGGCAAAGAAAACCGTGCCGATGTTGGAGTGCTTTCCCTGCGACATTTCGGGAATCAGCTCCTCGACCACCACATAGAGCATGGCGCCCGCCGCAAAGCTCAAAAGGTACGGCAGCGCCGGAATGACGAGCTGTGCCGCGAGAATTGTCAGCGCCGCGCCGACGGGCTCGACCACGCCGGAAAGCACGCCGAGCCAAAACGCCCTGCCCTTGCCCACGCCCTCGGCCCGCAGCGGCATGGAGATGATGGCCCCCTCGGGGAAGTTCTGAATGGCGATGCCAAGGGACAAGACAAGCGCGCTTGCCGCCGTGATCTGCGCGTTCCCCG
>CAKUPI010000168.1 GCA_934675045.1 uncultured Eubacteriales bacterium | reverse complement strand
AGGCGGACGCTTTAAACCGGAGGGCACCATTACCCGGCAGGAGGCCGCCGTCATGGTGGCCCGCGCGGCCAAGCTCTGCGGCATGAAGACCGAGATGGACGCCGGCGCCGTGCGGGACACGCTGGCGCAGTTCGGCGACTATGTAAAGACCGCCGAGTGGGCCAGGCCCAGCCTTGCCTTCTGTTACAGCGACGGCATTCTGGCCGACGACGCGCTGGAGATTCAGGGCGGCGCGGCCATCAAGCGGTGTGAAATCGCCCAGATGCTCTATAACCTGCTCAGCGGCGCCAACCTGTTGTAAAAACGGAGCATACCATGTGGTGGAAAAAGAACAAATGGAAGGTCATCCTTCCCGTCGCCATTGCGGCGGTTCTGGCCGCGGCCTTCTGGTACGGCGGCGGAGCGCCCGGCCTTCAGGGCTGGACGGTGACAAAGCAGCCGGCGGCGGCGCAGCAGCAGGCGGACAGGCCGGCAAGCGGCAGTCCTGAGCTGCCCGAGAAGAGCTCAAACGCCCCGGACGCCGCCGGGGAAAAAACCGGGCAGCCCGGCAAGACACTCCCGGCGGACACGCCGGAGGGCGGCGCGCCTGAAAAGACGCCCGAAAAGACGCCCGAAAAAACGGAAAAAGCGCCCGAAGAAGGGCTGGAAAGCCGTCCGGGCGGCCTTGAGGGCGGAATGAGCGCGCAGGAGAAGGTGAACGCCGCGGCGGCGATTGCCGGCGGCAGCTCTCCCGGCGTGCAGGCCGGCGACGCGGAGTACTCCAAGTCGCAGGGCATGGTCATCGACCCGGCCACCGGCAAGGACAAATACCTCACCGACCCGGTGCCGGAGGGCAAGCCTCTGCCCGTGGAGCCGCAGGATGCGAGCGTTTCCGATACGGCCTACACCTGCACCCTCTCCATTTCCTGCGCCACCATCTTAAAGCACATGGACTGGCTGGACCCGGAGAAGGTCGAGCTGGTGCCGGAGGACGGCTGGATTCTAAAGCCCGTGGAAGTGACCTTTTACGAGGGCGAAAGCGTTTTCAATGTCCTTCAGCGCACCTGCAAGCAGCAGAAGATCCACATGGAGTTCGAGAACACCCCCATCTACAACAGCGCCTATGTCGAGGGCATCAACAACCTCTATGAGTTCGACTGCGGGGAGCTTTCCGGCTGGATGTACAAGGTCAACGACTGGTTCCCCAACTACGGCTGCTCGCGGTACCAGCTGCAAAACGGCGACGTCGTCTGCTGGGAATACACCTGTGACCTCGGCGTCGACGTGGGCGGCTTTTACTCCGTAGGGAGCTGACAACGGAAAGAGGGCGGCAGACAGCTGCCCTCTTTTGATCGGAAGTGATGAAGATGCAGAATCGCGATACTTTTTCCAGCTACCACCCCCTCATCAATTTTTTGTATTTTGCGCTGGTGCTGGTGTTCGGCATGTGCTTTATGCACCCGGTCAGCCTGCTCATTTCCCTGAGCTGTGCCGCGGCCTACAACATCGTTTTAAGCGGCAGACGGGCGGTGAAGCTTCAGCTTGTGTATCTGCTGCCCATGATGCTCATGGCGGCTGTCGTCAACCCGGCCTTTAACCATCAGGGCGCCACAATACTGACCTATCTGCCCAGCGGAAACCCGCTGACGCTCGAGAGTATGGTCTACGGCGCGGCCGCCGCCGTCATGCTGGCCGCGGTCATCACCTGGTTTGCCTGCTACACGGCGGTGATGACCTCGGACAAGTTTGTCTACCTGTTCGGCCGGGTCATTCCCGCCCTCAGCCTGGTGCTGTCCATGACGCTGCGCTTTGTGCCAAAGTTTCAGGCCCAGCTCCATGTGGTCAGCGAGGCCCAGCGGTGCGTGGGAAGGGACGTGTCCGACGGCAGCATGCTCCGGCGGCTGAAAAACGCCGTCACCATCCTGTCCATTCTGATTACCTGGGCGCTGGAAAACGCCATCGAGACGGCGGACAGCATGAAAAGCCGGGGCTACGGCCTGCCGGGCCGGACGGCCTTTTCCATTTACCGCTTTGACAGCCGGGACAAAGCGGCGCTTGCGTGGCTTGGCTTCTGCGGCTTTTACATCGTCTGCGGCTGGGCGGCGGGCGGCCTGTACTGGCGGTATTACCCCACCGTCAAGGGCGCGGCGGTCATGCCCCTGACCGTCAGCTTTCAGCTGGTGTATCTGGCTTTGTGCCTGACGCCTGTTATTTTGCATGGAATGGAGAACCGGAAATGGAAACGTTTGAAATCCGAAATCTGACCTTCTCCTATCCGGAGCGGGCGCAGAAGGCGCTGAATGCGATCAGCCTCACCGTCAGGCAGGGCGAGTTTTTGGTGCTCTGCGGCCCCTCCGGCTGCGGCAAAAGCACGCTGCTTCGGCAGCTGAAAACCGTTCTGGCCCCGCACGGCAGGCGAAGCGGCGAGATTCTGTTCGAGAACCGCCCGCTGGACGGGCTGGACCTGCGCGAGCAGGCGCAGCGCATCGGCTTTGTCCAGCAGTCGCCGGAAAACCAAATCGTCACCGACAAGGTGTGGCACGAGCTGGCCTTCGGTCTGGAAAGCCTGGGGTACGACACGCCGACCATCCGCCGCAGGGTGGCGGAAATGGCCTCCTTCTTCGGCATTCAGACCTGGTTTTATAAAAACGTGACCGAGCTGTCGGGGGGGCAGAAGCAGCTTTTAAATCTGGCCTCCGTCATGGCCATGCAGCCGAGCGTCCTCATTTTAGACGAGCCGACCAGCCAGCTGGACCCCATTGCCGCGTCGGATTTTCTGGCCACGCTTGGCAGGATCAACCGGGAGCTGGGCACCACCATCATTCTGACCGAGCACCGGCTGGAGGAGGCCTTCCCGCTGGCGGCCCGCGTGGCGGTCATGGACTGCGGCAGGCTCCTTTCGACCGGCACGCCCAACGAGGTGGGGGCCGTTTTGAAGGACGCCGGCCACGCCATGTTTCTGGCCATGCCCACCGCCATGCGGATATGGGCGGCGGTGGAAAACGGCGCGCCCTGCCCCGTCACCGTCCGCGAGGGAAGGGACTGGCTGACGGCCTTTGCGGCGGAGCACCCCCTGAAGGCGCTGCCCGACGGGCCGCCGTGCCGGCATTTTGACGAAGCGGCCATCGAGGCAAAGGACCTCTGGTTCAAATACGACAGGGATCTGCCGGATGTGGTGAAGGGGCTGTCGCTCTCGCTGCAAAAAGGCGAGTTTCTCGCGCTGCTGGGCGGAAACGGCACGGGCAAGACCACCAGCCTCAAGCTGCTGGCGGGGCTTGTAAAACCCTACCGGGGGGAGCTGCGGGCGGGCGGGAGCGTGGGCGTGCTGCCGCAGAACCCGCAGGCGCTTTTTGTCAAAAAAACCGTGCGCGAGGACCTGTACGAAATCCTCAGGGGCAGGAAGCAGGCGCGGGAATACGCAGACGCCAAGGTGGCTTATGTGACCGCCCTGTGCCGTCTGGGCGAGCTGCTGGACCGCCACCCCTACGACCTGTCGGGCGGGGAGCAGCAGCGGGCGGCGCTGGCCAAGGTGCTGCTGCTGGAGCCGGACATTTTGCTGATGGACGAGCCGACCAAGGGGCTGGACGCGGAGTTTAAGCAGGCCTTTGCCGAGATTCTTCAGGTGCTGCTGGCCCGGGGCGTGACCATTCTCATGGTCAGCCACGACATCGAGTTCTGCGCCCGCTACGCCCACCGCTGCGCGCTCTTTTTCGACGGGAGCATCGTCACCGAGGCGCCGCCGCGCGCCTTTTTCTCCGGCAACAGCTTTTACACCACCTCCGCCAATCGCATGGCGCGCGGCATGCTCCCCGAGGCCGTGACCGCCGAGGATGTAATTTCCGCCTGCGGCGGCAAGGCGCCGCCCGCGCCGGAGCTTCCGCAGGACATTCCGCCCCTGCCGGAGCCGGAGGAGAACAGCCCGGACGCAAAGCCGGCCCGGCTTCCGC
>CAKUPI010000167.1 GCA_934675045.1 uncultured Eubacteriales bacterium | reverse complement strand
AAGCTCCCGAGGCCCAGGCGCTGTATCGCAGCTACGCCGCCGCGCCCTGCGCGTTGTTCGCGCCGGTGCCGCTCGATCTGGAGCTCGGCTCCGGCGTCGCGTATGAAGAGGCCTTCATGGACGGTACGCTTGACTTCGCCGGCTATCCTGAGGCAACGCAGCTGCTTGCGGACCTTTGCCAGTACATCATGCCCGGCACCACGGCCTCCAAGCTGGTCGCCGTACAAAAGCCGCAAAGCTCGGCAGACTGCTATGTGCGCGTCCGTCTCGAGCAGCTCATCACGCTGTCCGGGCAGGACCAGCGCCCCGCAGCCGCCAACGACCCCATCACGCTGGACATCGACGAGCAGCACTGGCTGCGCGGCACCGACCAAAACGGCGAGTGGGACGGCTGGTATTACTACACCCTTCCGCTGACCGCCGAGGCCCCGCTGAGCCTGCCTCTGCTGTCCTCCGTCCACTTTAAACCCACCATGGGCAACGATTACCAGGGCGCGGCCTACCTCATCAACGTGCAGGCGCAGGCCGTGCAGCTGGCCAACAACCCCATTCCCGAAGGCGGCGACGTCACCGGCATTGCCGGCTGGCCCGCCGTACAGGATTAACCGGAGAAAGGAGGAACCGCCATGAAACTGAAAAAAACCCTTTCGCTGCTTGTCGTGCTCTGCATGGTCGTGTCCACCGCTCTTCCGGTTGGCGCAACGGGCGAGCCGTCCGAGCAGCCCCACGCCTGTCAGGACCCGTCCTGCACCCTGTGCAATCCGGATGCGGCGACTGACAGCACCGAACAGCCCGAACAGCCGACGCACGCCGAGGGCTGCGCCGACGGCTGCACCGCAGAGGGCTGCCAGTGCCCCTGCCACACGGCCGAACAGCCCGAGCCTACCGAGCCCGAACAGCCGGCGCACGCCGAGGGCTGCGCCGACGGCTGCACGGCAGAGGGCTGCCAGTGCCCCTGCCACACGGCCGAGCAGCCCGAGCCGACCGAGCCTACCGAGCCCGAACAGCCCACGCACGCCGAGGGCTGCGCCGACGGCTGCACGGCGGAAAACTGCCAGTGCCCCTGCCACACGGCCGAACAGCCCGAAAAGCCGGCCGAACCGGCCGAGCCTCTCTACGGCGGCATGACCGCCTCGCAGCTGTACAGCACCCTCATGTCGTGCAATCAGCTGCAAGCCTTTGACTTTGTCCTCGACATGCTGACCGAAGACGAGCTGCGCAGCTTCTGCGCCACGCTGACCGACGAGCAAAACGACGCCATCAGCGAGCATCTGAACGCGCTGATCGCCGAGTACGAGGCGCAAAACCCCGGCGAAGAGCCTGCCGGGGAGCCTGACGAGGAAACGGGCGGCGTCAACTTCACCACCGCGGCCCCCTTTGTCCCCCCCGTCCGCATCGTCGCCCGCCCGGCCGGCTTCAAGCGCAGCGCCGCCCGCCTCCGCGCCCCGGCCAGTACCGAGGACGCCCTTACCCTGAACAAGTCGGTGTCGCAGGACGGCGACAACTACAAGCTGACCCTCGAATCGTACGCCACCGGCAAGGTGACGATCTCCACCTCGGAAACGACCGTTCCGACCGACATTGTTCTGGTGCTCGACCAGTCGGGCAGTATGGCGGAGAACTTTGCATCGTATACCGACACCTATAACTCCGTCAGCGCAAGCGCCGTCAACCTGTACAACAATTACCGAAACAACCTCTACGTCAAGGTAGGGGACGAATACCGCAAGGTCACGGTGACCCGCAACAGTGAGGAGGTTCAAATTTATACCTCCTGCTCCGGCTGGACCAACTCGGAATTGTACAGCGATGAAGATACCATCTATCGAAAGAACGGAAACGACTACGAAAAAGTTACCATCAAACGATCGGGAGGTCTGTTTTCAAGAAAGTACACCTATTCCGCTCCCTCCGGCTGGAATAGAACATCGGACGGCGCCGGTACCGTTCCTCCCTTTGCCGGCGAGCTTTATCAGCTTACCACCACCACCGTCTACACCTACACCTTCACCTATACGCTCAACGGTACGCCGGTGAGCGAAACGGTACCCGCCGACAACGCCTCCGGCCCCGACGGCTGGGCCTTGTACACCCGCCAGACCGCATCCGTCCCCCGCCTCGACGCCCTGATCGACGCCGTCACCGGCTTTGTAAACGCCGTTGAAGAAAAGGCCAAGGGCGCAGACGGCGTCCTGGGCACCGACGACGACGTCAACCACCGCATCGCCATGGTCGGCTTCAGCTCGAGCGGTTACAATAATACCGAGCTGCTGACCGGCGTCCCCATCACCAAGGGAAGCGGCAGCTATGGAACCTCTCCCGGAAACGGCTATTATTATCCGCTTGGCTACCCCATGAACGGCGTGCAGTATGGCAGCATTACCGCCGCGCAGTATAAAAGCGCCCTGCGCAGCGTTTTGACCGACAAAAGCGGCCTGACCGCCGCCATCAACGCCCTGACGGCGCACGGCGGCACCCAGACCAATCACGGCCTTGCCATGGCCCGTGACATTTTCGCCAACGACGAACCCCCCGCCGGGGAGCGCAACCGCGTCGTCGTCCTCTTCACCGACGGCAAGCCGACGGGCAGTGGCAGCAATTTCAGCTCAAGCGTTGCCAACAGCGCCATTGCCACCTCAAAGGTTCTCAAAAGCCCCGTCCCCGCGGCCGGCAGCACGGCCGAGGGCTACGGCGCCACCGTGTACAGCATCGGCATTTTTAGCGATGCCAACGGCGACCCCTCTACCCTGCCCTCCGGCAGCACCGATGCCAACCGCTTTATGCATCTAGTTTCCTCCAACTACCCCAACGCCACGAATATGAGCACACCGGGCACTATGGCAACCTTGCAGCCCGGCATGAGCTACTATCTGTCGGCCGGTGACACCGAGGCCCTCAACAACATCTTCCAGACCATTTCCGACAACATCCAGAGCGGCTCCACGAGCACCACCCTTGATGAAACGGCCGTCGTGAAAGACGTCATCGCCGACTCCTTCGAGCTGCCCGCCGGCACGACGGTTGACGACATCGACGCCTATATCGTCGATTACGCCGGAAACGGCGCGTGGTCCGCCGTTCACCAGCCCGTCGCCAAGAGCAACCTCTCCATCGCACCGGACGGCCGCACCGTTTCGGTCACCGGCTTCGACTTTGCCGAAAACTACGTCTGGGACAACGCGGCGGCCAACCCGAGCTTCGGCGGCAAAAAGCTGGTGCTTGAAATCCCCATTCGCGTGCGCGACGGCTTCTGGGGCGGCAACAACGTCGTTACCAACGGCCCCGGCTCGGGCCTTTACGAAAACGCCGAGGCCGCCACCGCCGTCAAGGAGTTTGTCAGCCCCAACGTCAACGTCGCCATCCACCCGCAAATTGTCACCCATGACAAGTCGGTTTATCTGACGCAGAGCCTGAGCGCAGCCGACCTGTACAGCGTCCCCGCGGCGCCCGACGCCGATGCGTGGAAAACCGCCTACATCGCGGTGAGCGCCGACAAGCCGGTCGTCACCACCCCGACCGGGGACGCCACATACGACTTTACTTTTACCGTCACCCCGACGGAAAGCGGCGAAGGCGCCGACCTGGGCGCGGCCAACCCGGCCGCGGGCGTGACGAGCACCGGAACCTCGCATGTTTACGTCTTTAAGCCGACGGTCACCTGGCAGGACACCCGCCGCGAGGTCGGCTCGGACCTGACCGGCTTTACGCGGGAGCCTACCCTTGTCCAGTGGAGCGGCGCCCCCGGCGCACCCGCTCCCTCCGGCACGGCTCCGGCGCTGACCTACACCTTTACGCTTGACGGCAACCCGACCGTCATGCCGGGCGCCAACGTCCTTGTCAATGTGGCGGTTTCCGCAGGCGGAACCGACATCACCTCGCACACCACCTTCGCGTGGGCGCCGGGCGGCGAGGGCTGCTCTGACACG
>CAKUPI010000166.1 GCA_934675045.1 uncultured Eubacteriales bacterium | reverse complement strand
TATGAAAACCGTGATAGAACACATTCTCAACTCTTAGAGAGCTTAAAAGTACTTGTAAAACGAGTGGAAATTAGGCGCCAAGAAATTGCGGGATTAACCTCTTGGTAACAAAACTGGCGAATATCCGCGTATTTTAATCTTTGTCACCGCTTACAGTAAGCGCTGCGCGAGACATACGAGCGTGAAATGCCGCATTTTTCGGCCACTTCGCGCTGGGTCAGTGCCTTGCGGCCCAGCAGCCCGTAGCGCATGAGCAGAATGTCGCGTTCGCGTTCCTCCAGCGCCTCGGCCATATAGCGGTACAGCCTGGCCTGCCGATCGCTCAAGTCGATTTCCTCCAGCATATTGTCGTCGCAGCTGATGACGTCGAGCAGGGAAAGGGCGTTGCCGTCCTTGTCGCTGTCAATGGGCTCCGACAGCGACACCTCGCAGCTTTGCTTTTTGGTCGCGCGAAAATACATCAGAATCTCATTCTCCACACATCTGGCGGCATAGGTGGCCAGCTTGGCGCCCTTGGACAGGTCGAAGGAGGAGATGGCCTTGATGAGTCCGATGGTACCGATGGAAATCAGGTCGTCCTGGTCTTCCTTTGCGGCATAGTACTTCTTGACGACATGGGCGACAAGGCGCAGATTGTGCTCGATGAGCAGGCTGCGCGCCTGCATGTCGCCCTGCGCCATGCGCGTTAGGGCAGAGCGTTCCTCCTGAGCGCTGAGCGGCTTGGGAAAAGAGCCTGAGGCGGGCGAGATGCGCAGCATGAAAAACAGCGCGTTTGCCAGCAGAAGCAATGATGAAAACACGGTGTGCGGCCTCCTTTTGCGGTACATTTTCTCCGTAACAACAGGATATGCCCCCCGGCCGTTGTCCGTTGCCAGTCCGGGCGGCGTTTGTGAATTTTATTTTACCGGCATTGATTCGGAGCGCCAAATGGGCTATGATAAAGGAAAAAATACCACGCCGAACGACAAAGGAGGAACCACAATGGCATTGTTTGATAAATTGGGAGAGCTGGCCAGAAATGTCGGCGACAAAACGAGCGATTTGCTGGAAATCAACCGACTTTCAGGCAAGGTCAGAGGGGAAGAAAACGCGGTGGCCGAGCTGAAAAAAGAGCTGGGACAGTATTTCTACGAGAAATACTTAAACGGCGAAAAGCTTGACGAGGCGGCGGAGGAGCATTGCCGCAACATTCAGGCCGGTGAAGAGACGGCTGCCGATTTGTATGCCCAAATCCAGAAGATAAAAGAAGAAAACGCTAAGGCCGAGCCGGAAGAGGCGGCTGTGTGCGCCAACTGCGGCGCGCAGCTCAAACCGGACGCCAACTATTGTCAGGCGTGCGGTGCGAAGGTCGGGGCTGCGGCCAAGCTGTTCTGCCCGCAGTGCGGGGCGGAAATTGACGAAGAATCCCGCTTTTGCAGCAGCTGCGGCGTTAAAATCAAGGAGGACTAAAGTCATGAGCAAGCTGATCGATGCCAAAGGAAAAAACTGCCCCATCCCCGTCATTCTGGCCAAGAAAGAGATCGAGGCCGGTGAAAACGCCTTTGCCGTTGAGGTCGATAACCAGACGGCGGTGCGCAATCTGGAAAAGCTGGCGGGAAGCCGCGGCTACGCCGCCTCGACAGAGGAAAACGAAGGCGTTTACCGCGTCGCTTTCTCCCGCGACGGCGAGGCGTGCGTTCTGTGCGAAGAGGAAAAGGGCAGCAGCTGGGCGGTATTCGTCGGCAAGGACGTTTTGGGAAGCGGCGACGACGAGCTGGGCGGCAACCTGATGAAGATGTACTTCTACACCATTTTGCAGGAAGCCGATCTGCCCTCGGCCATTTTGTTTATGAACGGCGGCGTGCGCCTGCCCGTTTTCAACGATCAGGTCATCGAGCACCTGCGCGAGCTGCAAAACCGCGGCGTCGAAATCCTTGTGTGCGGCACCTGCCTCAACTTTTTCGGCATTGCCGACAAGCTGCAAGTGGGAACGGTCAGCAACATGTACGACATCACCCAGCGGATGCTGTACGCCGACAAGGTGATCTCGCTGTAATGGAAAAAAACGGCTATCTGGCGCTGACCTTTGAATCGACACACGCCGCGATGGCGGCGCAGAAGTTCCTGAAAGACAAGCTGTACCATGTCGTGATGCCGGTGCCGCGCTGCATTTCCGCCTCGTGCGGCATTGCCGTGCGGCTGGAGGAGAGCGAGCGTGAGAACCTTCTGGCCCTGCTGCGGGAGGATTTCCCGGTGGACGCCGGAAGCTACGCCCTGTACCGCATTGACGCACAGGACAGGGCGGAGCGGCTTTCGGTCGCCTGACAGCAAGCAGGACGGAAAAGACCCCGGACGGCGCGGCGGCGGTAAAAAGCCCTTGCCTCTGCGCGCGGGGCGTAAAACGGTGCGGCCGCCAGGGCCGCGCCGTTTTTTGCGTCCGGGGGAGAGCTTGCCGGCACGCGCGGCGGCTTTTTGCAAAAAGCCGGACGGCTCTTTTCCCGCTCGGCTCCGCGTGGTATAATGATACCACCAATCATACGGCAGGACGGCATCATGCGGCGCAGGGGGCTTCGGCCCCGCGAAGCGTGCCGGCCGTGCGCGTATGCAACGAATGGTCGGAGGTGCGCACGATGCCCAAGCAAAAGTGGAATCTGAACACCATTTACATATCGGAGCGGCTGCAGGAGAGCCTGCGGCCCATTTCCCGCTGCGCCATGACCACCGTGGTCGCCCCCATGGGCTACGGAAAGACCACGGCGGTGGGCTGGTATCTGAGCGAGCGCGCCGGGGCCGAGGCTGCGGTCATCCGCATCAGCGTCTACTCCGACAACCTTGCCATCTTCTGGAAAAGCGCGCAGGAGGCCTTCGCCCGCGCCGGCGTTGACCTGCTGCGCGATTATACCTGTCCTACTGACGCGGCGGGCGGCGGGCTGCTGGTGGACGACCTCTGCCACGAGCTGGCGGGGGAAAACCCCTGCTACATTTTCATAGACGACTTTCACCTGCTGACCGACAAGCGCGCCTCGGGCTTTCTCTGTATGCTGGCAAACCGTCTGCCCGCCAACGTGCATCTGATCGTCGCCAGCCGGGACCGTTTTCTGCCCGCGGCCGCGGCGGTGCGGCTGGGGGCAAGGGTGTACCAGATCGGCACGGAGCAGCTGCGCCTCAACCATACCGAGCTGGCCATTTACGCCCACCGCTGCGGAACGGAGCTGTCCGACGCGCAGGTCGAAAGCCTTCTTTATTCGAGCGAGGGCTGGTTTTCGGCCGTTTACCTGAACCTGCGAACGTTCTCCGAGCGCGGCGTGCTGCCGAGCCGCGATTCCGACATCTACGCCACCTTTACCGCCGCTATGATCGACCCGCAGCCCAAGCGGCGCCGGGAGTTTCTGGCCATCATGGGCCTTGCCGACGAGTTCACCGCCGAGATGGCGCAATTTGTCACGGGCGACGACGACGCGGAGCAGATTCTCGCCGCGCTGACCGAGCAAAACGCCTTTGTCAAGCGTCTGCCGGACGGCGTGACCTACCGCTTTCACCACATGATGAAGGAATGTGCCGAGCGCAGCTTTCTGACCATGCAGGCGCAGGCGCAGCGGTTTTACCGGGAGCGCTTCGGGCGCTGGTACGAGGAGCACCGGCAGTACCTTCACGCCATCGCCGCTTACCGGAAAAGCGAGAATTACGACGCGCTGCTGCGGGTCATTGGCAGCGACGCGGGCATTTTGCTGGCGTCGCTCAAGCCGGCGGACGTGCTCGAGGCGCTCAACCGCTGTCCGGCCGAGACGCTGAAGAGGCATCCGTTTTCCCTGCTGGTGCTGATGCGCCGCATGTTCACCTGGCGGCAGATTCCCAAAATGCTGGAGCTGAAGGCCCTTCTGCTGACCGCCATAGAAGAGCACCCGGAGCTGTCCGCGGAGGAGCGGGGCAATCTGCTGGGCGAGTGCGACCTCATCCTGAGCTTTCTCTGCTACAACGACATCAGCGCCATGAGCCGCCTGCACCGCAGCGCCAGCGCGC
>CAKUPI010000165.1 GCA_934675045.1 uncultured Eubacteriales bacterium | reverse complement strand
CACATTCCTCCCAGCCGTTGGCTTGCGCTGATTTGGGGGAGCGGTAAAAATAAGGACCAATTCCCCCCATTATCATTATAACATCCCTCTTTCTCTTGTCAACCGCCCCTCCGGCGTGTTTTTTTGCGCCCGCGCGGGCCTTTGCCCTCTCCCCGGAACGGGCGCGCGGGGCGGGGAATCCCGCGGTTGAACCGCCCGCGCGGCGGTGCTATAATGGGTTTATATGAAGTTTCGAGATATGAAGTTTCGAGGTGAACGCATGAAAATCATGGCCATTGATTTGGGCGATGTACGCACCGGCGTCGCGTATTCCGACCCGACCGGTCTCATTGCCGGGCGGGCCTTTACCATCACGCAGCCCAGCCCCCCAAGGCTGCTCGAGCAGCTCTGTCAGGAAATCGAGTTGGAAAAGCCCGGCCGGGTGGTTTTAGGCCTGCCCCTCAACGTGAACGGCACCGAGGGCGAACGGGCGCAGAAGTCGCGGGCGCTGGCCGACGCGCTGCGCGAGCGCACCGGCGCCGAAGTCGTTTTGTGGGACGAGCGCGGCAGCAGCATCACGGCCAACCGTCTTTTGAGCGACATGGGCAAAAAACGGCAGAAGCAGCGCGCGCGCGTCGACGCGGTGGCCGCTTCGGTCATTCTGCAAAGCTATCTGGACAGCGGCCTGGCGCGGGGCGGGCAAAAATGAAAAGCCGCAGGCGCCTGATTGCCCGTTTGCTCCTGCTGCTCGCCCTGTGCTATGCCGCGGCGGCCGTTCTCCCCTATGCCTTTCCGGTGCCGGTCGACCCGGACTTTCAGCAGCGCTTTTCCGCCGCCGCTTTTTACGGCGACGGCTCGCTGTCCGGCCCCGATCGCGCCGGCTACATTCCCGACCCGCGGGAGGCCTTCGCGCTGCGGCTCTCCCTCATCGAATCGGCCCGGGAGCAGATCATTCTCTCCAGCCATTCCACGCAGAAGGGCCAGACGCCCGACCTGCTCTGGGGCGCCCTTCTCGACGCCGCCGACCGCGGCGTTTCGGTACGCATCCTGCTCGACAGCCTGTTCGGCGGCCTGGGCCACGGCGCGACTGCCCTTGCGCTCGACAGCCACCCCAACATCGAGCTGTATTACTTCAACCCCCTCAGGCTGCTGCGCCCGCACACCGCCAACAGCCGGCTGCACGACAAATACTTCATCGTCGACGGCAGCGTCATGCTGCTCGGCGGCCGCAACATCTCCGACGCCTATTTTGCGCCCGACGGCTACACCGGCCCGGTTTCGCACGACAACGACGTGCTGGTCTGGCACACGGGCGCCGGGCGGAGCGTCATCGCCGACGTGACCGCCTATTTCGAGTCGGCCCGCGCCCACGAGCTGACCGAGCCGGCCTTCGGCCCGCTGTCCGCCCGGCAGCAGGCCCGCGCGCAGGCGCGCGCAGGCGAGCTTCGCGCCCTGTATCACAGCTTCGGCGCGCCCTCCCCCGTCACTCCGGCCCGGCTTGAGGCCCTGACCGTGCCGACCGACAGGATTTCGCTCATCAGCAACCCCTTTACCGGCCTGCCCAAGCAGCCTCTCATTCTGTGGCAGCTTTTGCAGCTGGCCGGGGACTCGCGCACGGGCGTCCTCTTCCAATCCCCCTACACCGTGGTCGGCGGCCCCGTCTACCGGCAGCTTGCCGCGCTGGCCGGGCAAAAAGAGGTCTGCCTTCTGACCAACTCACTGGCCTCAACCCCCAATCCGCCCGCCTTTTCCGCCTACCTGTGGGACCGCACCGCGCTGGCGCGCGCCGGCCTGACCATTTACGAGTACCAGAGCGAGGACTCCATTCACGGCAAAAGCGTGCTGATCGACGACAGGCTTTCCGCCGTGGGCTCCTGGAACCTCGACGAGCGCAGCATCGCCATTGACACCGAGGTGATGCTGGTCATCGACAGCGCCCCCTTTCAGCAGCTTTTGCGGCAGCGGTACGACAGCATCATCGCCCGTTCCCTCGTCGTCGGCGAGGACGGACGGTATCTTCCCGGCGCGGCGGAGGCGCTGCCCGTTCCCCCGCTCAAAAAAGGGCTGTACCACGCCCTTTCGGTGCTGACCCATCTCTTCAGGTTTTTGATTTGACCCCTTTTTGCTGCCGAAAAGGCGCCGCCGCTTACTGCGGCGGCGCCTTTTGACGCTCTTTTCCCTATTTATCCCTGCTGGCCCTCAAAGGCGTCGGACCCGCCGACGTCGGCCCCGAGGTCGCAGGTGTACACCCACTCGATGACGTCGCCGTCGGCCAGCGCGCACTTGGAGCAGCCGTAATTGGGGAAGGCGCCGTTGACCCGGTACATCCAGCCGGACAGCGGGCCGCAGTCCAGCTCGTAAAGGTTGCCGATGCCCTCGATGTACGAGGACTGGTACAGGGGCGTGCGGCTATACTCCATGTGAACGCCGGCCGCCTTGACGGCGCGGGCCAGCGCGTCAAACACGCTCTCCCCCTCGGAAAAAAGCACCTCGGTCCCGGCCAGAATGACGCCGTCCTGCGGCACCAGATCGGCTTTGTCCGGGTCCAGGTCCCCGAGGTTTTCCAAAACCGTGTCACAGCGGATGGAAAGGGTGACCGTGGGCTGCGCCTCCGGCGCCTTTCCGCCGTCCGGCTTTTGCTCCGCGGACGGCGGGGCGGGCTTTTCCGCACGTTCCGGCCTCTGTCCGTCCGGCGCCTGCTGCCCGTCCGGCGTGCCCTGTCCGTCCGGCGCCTGCTGCCCGTCCGGCTTCTGCTCCGCGGACGGCTGTCCGGGCGCTTTTTCCGTCTGCCGCTCCTCTGCGGGCGGCTGCCCGGGCTGCTGCCCGGTCTCCTGCCTCTCCGGCTGCGCCCCCTGCCCCGCGCCGCCGTCTTCCGCCGGTGCGCAGGCGCACAGCAAAAGCAAAAGCGCCAGCAGCAGGGTCAGGGCTTTGGCTGCCTGTTTCAAAACGCTCCCCCCTTACAGTCCGAATGCCAGATAAAAAACCGCACGTCCCATGCGCGCCAGCGCACGCGCATCGGGAAGCACAGGCTGCGTCATGCGGTACAGGCTGGATTTCCCCTCGCGCAGGCGCTGCACCGACACCAGCGCATAAAAGGCCTGCTCGGTCGCCATCAGGTTGCTTTCGCCCCCCGGCGTGTGCGAAAAGCTGCCGTCGGGCAGGCGGTAGCTGAGCAGATTGTCGAGCAGTCCGACGCCGTTTTTGACAAAGCGGGCATCGTCGAGCGCGACGCCAAGCTCTCCCAGCGCCACAATGACCTGCGCCGTGCTGTCGCAGCTGTCGCTGCCCCAGCCCTCATAGCCGCCGGTCGCCTTCTGCATCCGCGACAGGCGCGCAAGGGCCCGATCGATCACCGCATCGACCTCCCCGTCGCCCCGGTAGCGGGCCAGCGCCTGCAGCGCCATCGCCGTAACGTCGGGGTCGGCCATCTCTCCGGCCAGCGCAAAGCCGCCGCCCGGAAGCTCGCGATTCAGCAGAAAGTCCAAGTACCGCTCACGCGCGCCGGGCAGCGCGTAGCCGCCGCAGTCGAGCGCCAAAAGGGCGTAAACGGCGCCGTTGACCCCCTGCCGGACAGTGTTTTCCCCGTCGGCCAGCGGGGCCAGCAAATCGTACCCGCCCACGTCGCGCGGGTTTTCACCCAGCGCGGTCAGCGCAATCACCGCGCGGGAATATTCCGAATACTTGCGCTTGTGCAGCACGCCTTCCGACCGGCGGACGGTCTCGGTCAGGCGGGACAGGTAGCCGTCAAAATACTGCCGGGGCACCTCGCCGCCCCAGCGGGCCAGCGCAAACACGCTCCATTCGCCGCCCGACGCCCCGAAGGAGGGCTGCGGAACCATTTTCTGCAAGGCCTGCGCCGTCTGCCCGCACAGGTCCCCGGCAGCCAGCGCCGGCGTGCAGAGCGCAAACAGGCAGGCGGCCAGAAACAGACAAAGCACTTTTTTTGTCATATGCATTTTCTCCCCCGTATTCCGTTCAGCGTGTATTCCATCAAGTTCAGTATAAGCCCTCCCCCCGCCCGCGTCAAGGGAAAGGC
>CAKUPI010000164.1 GCA_934675045.1 uncultured Eubacteriales bacterium | reverse complement strand
GGCGGCAGCAAAATGCCGCCGACGCTGATTTTCCGCTCGGCCAGCAGGGAAAACAGCCGCACCATCGCTTCCTGACCGTCCTTTACGTCATGCAGCGTGACAAGCGCCACATTCCGGTCGCACGCCGCGCCGCTCACCCTTCTCTTTTCCATCGTAACCTCCCCGACCCGCGTCCCCGCGCCGTTTTGAAAGCTGCTGCGCACCTCGATCTGCACGTCGAAGCGCTTTGCCATTTCCACCGCCCGGCTGTGCAGCACCTGCGCGCCCTGCGCCGCCAGCTCCAGCATTTCGTCGTAGCCGATTGCATCCTGCCGGACGGCGTTTTTGACAAGGCGCGGATCGGCCGAATAGACGCCGTCGACGTCGGTGTAAATGCGGCAGACGTCGGCCTTGAGCGCGGCGGCCAGCGCCACCGCCGTCGTGTCCGAGCCGCCGCGGCCGATGGTGGTGATGTCGCCCGCGGGGCTCAGCCCCTGAAAGCCCGCCACAACGGCCACCCTGCCCGCCTCAAGCTCGCCGGTGATGCGCGAGGGGTCGATGCTTTCAATGCGCGCCCCGCCGTTTTCCGCGTCGGTCCGGATGCCCGCCTGCCAGCCGCACAGCGACACCGCCGGGATTCCCATGTGCAGCAGCGTCATGGCCATCAGCGCCATCGACGCCTGCTCGCCTGTCGACAGCAGAACGTCCAGCTCGCGCGCGCTGACCGGCCGGCCCGTCTCTCCGGCCATTTTGAGGAGGCGATCGGTGGTGTCCCCCCGCGCGGATACGACGACGACCAGCCGGTTTCCCTTTTTATACTCAGACGCAGCCAAACCGGCGGCATTGCGCAGCTTTTCCCCGTCGGCGAGGGACGAGCCCCCGAATTTCTCCACAATCAGTGCCATTTTTCTACCTCCACCCGTTGCTTGCCTTTTCTATTCCAGTCTATGCCGCCGCGTGACGGCCGCGCCCGCGCCCTGTGAAAAAAAGACTGTTAAAGGCGGCCCGCCTGGTGTATAATATGGGGGTACATTTCCGCTCAGGGAAGGAGGCCTTTCCATGCAGCTTCACGAAAACCGGCACGTCAACTTTTTTCTTTCGCTTTTGTATGTGCTTTTCTTTGCCTTTGCCGGTTATTTTTTCTTCAAATACGTTTTCCGCCTGCTGATCCCCCTCATCATCGCCTATCTTCTGTCGCAAATCATCACCCGCCCGGTCAACTGGCTGGCCCGCAGAACGGTGATTCCCCGCAAAATCTGGGCCATTCTCTGCACCCTGCTGTGTGTCTCCGTCGCCGGATCGCTCGTTTCCCTGATTGTCTACCGCATCGTCTACGAGGGCGCGCAGCTCATCAACGCCCTGCCGCAGCTTCTGGACTCGCTGCCGGAGAAAACCAGCCGCGCACAGGAGTTCTTTGACAGCTTCACGCATTATCTGCCCGAATCCATGGTCGGCGCCCCCCTGTTCAACCTTGAAACCTGGCTTTCCTCCCTTTCGCTGCCGCAGATCGACGTGGCCGCCGTCTGGTCCTCGCTCTCCAGGGCCATCTCCAGCGTGCCGGGCGCGCTCATCACCATCGTCTTTATTTTTGTCGCCACCTATTTTCTGACCAGCGATCGCATCGCCATCAACGCCTTCATCCACCGTCAGCTCAGCGCAAACGCCATTATCGCCATCGGCCGCATCAAGAGCTTTCTGTACGAATCGGTTTTCAAGTGGATGCGGGCGCAGGGCATTTTAATCGGCATCACCTTCTGCGAGCTGCTGATCGGCTTTCTGCTGATCGGCCAGCCCTATGCGCTGGTGCTTGCGCTGCTCATCGCCATTGTCGACGCGCTGCCCATTCTGGGCGTCGGCACCGCGCTGCTTCCGTGGGCCGTCGTCTGCCTGTTTTCCAGCGAGTTTCGCATGGCGGCCTCCTTGTGTATTCTGTACGGCGTCATTCTCATTGTCCGCAACTCCATCGAGCCGCACATCGTCGGCGGGCAGCTTGGTCTGCACCCCTTTGTCACCCTGCTTTGCATTTACTTCGGCTATCGCGCAGCCGGCTTTGCCGGTATGTTTATCACGCCGGTCTTTGTTCTGGTGCTCATCAAGCTGCACGAGTGGGACTATATCAAAATCTGGAAATAAAAAAAGGAGCGCTGCTGTTATGGACCAAAGCAAGCAAAAAATCAACGGAATCACCGAAGGCGTCATCTGGAAACAGCTTCTGCTCTTCTTTTTCCCCATATTGCTGGGCACCTTTTTCCAGCAGCTTTACAACACGGCGGACGCCATGATCGTCGGCCGCTACGTCGGCAAAGAGGCGCTTTCGGCCGTAGGCGGCACAACCGGCACCATCATCAACCTGCTGATCGGCTTTTTTGTCGGCCTGTCCTCCGGCGCCACCGTCATCATCTCGCAGTTTTTCGGCGCGCGCCAGCGTGAGGACCTCAGCCGCGCCGTACATACCGCCATCGCCCTTGCCATCGCCGGCGGCGCTGTGCTGGCCGTCGTCGGCTTTGTCCTGACGCCGTGGGCGCTGCGCGTGCTCAACACCCCCGACGACGTGATCGAGTACGCCAAAATCTACCTCTACATCTATCTGGCCGGCACCATCGGCAACCTGATCTTCAATATCGGCAGCGGCATTCTGCGCGCCATCGGCGACAGCAAGCGCCCGCTGTACGTTCTCATCGCCTGCTGCGGCGCCAACATTGTCCTCGACCTGTTCTTTATTCTGGTCATTCCGATGGGCGTCGCCGGCGCGGGGCTGGCCACCATCCTGAGCCAGCTCATCAGCGCCCTGCTCGTTTTGTGGCTGCTGGCCCGCTGCGGAGAGGATTTTCGGATTCACCCCCAAAAGGTCCGCCTGCACCGCGACTTGCTCGGCCGCATCTTTCACATCGGCCTGCCGGCCGGCCTGCAGTCGGTTTCCTACTCCATGTCCAACATGATCATTCAGGCGATGATCAACACCTTCGGCACCGACGTCATCGCCGGCTGGACGGTCTACGGCAAAATCGACGGTATTTTCTGGATGATGATGGGCGCTTTCGGCATTTCCATCACCACCTTTGTGGGCCAAAACTACGGCGCGCGCCAGTACGCCCGTGTCAAAAAGGGCGTCCGCGTCTGTCTGGGCCTGTCCTTTGGCGCCTCGGCGGCGCTGTGCCTGTTCATCTACCTGTTCGGCGGCGCCGTCGCGCACCTGTTCACCGACGACCCCGCCGTCGTCGAGCAGAGCAAGTACATCATCGAGTTCATGGTCCCCTATTTTCTCACTTACGTCTGCATCGAAATCCTGTCGGGCGCCCTGCGCGGCACGGGCGACTCGCTGCGCCCCATGCTGATGACCATTTTCGGCGTCTGCGGCATCCGCATCCTGTGGACATTTCTGGCCGTCCCCCACTTCAAGACCTTCGCCTCTGTGATGGTCAGCTACCCCATCAGCTGGACGCTGACCTCGATTCTCTTCATCGTTTACTACAAGTGGATGAGCGGCCTGCGCAGCCTCAATGTCGACATGCCCCTGCCCAAAGCATAAAAAAAGCGGCCCTGCGGCCGCCGGAGCCCAAAAGCCCGGATTCCAAGCGGAATCCGGGCTTTTGCTTACGGTTTGTTTTTAAAAATTTTCATGATGTCCTCAAAGACATCGGGCTCGCCCGGCTCCTCGGGGGCCAGGCCGGTGCGGGCGACGTTCAAAAACTGCTCGCGCGCGTCGGACTGGCGCGGCGGATTCTGCGGCGCGGGAACCTGCGCCGCGGCGGGCTGCGCCTGCCTGTCCCCCGGCTTGGCGCTGGTGAACAGCCCCTCGGCGGGCAGGGAGGGCTTGTCGTCAAAGCCGGTGGCAATGACGGTGATGTGAATCTCGTCGTCCAGCGACTCGTCAATGGCGGCGCCGAAGATGATGTGGGCGTCGGGATGCGCCGCGGCCTGCACCATGCTGGCGGCCTGCTCGACCTCTTCCAGGCCGATGTCGGGCGAGCCGGTGATGTTGAGAATGACGCCGTGCGCGCCGTCACCATCCCCGAAGTGCTGCACCTGTATTTTGCGGAAAACCAAGAACCGCTGCTGCA
>CAKUPI010000163.1 GCA_934675045.1 uncultured Eubacteriales bacterium | reverse complement strand
CGCCGTCTGCTACGCCTTTGACCTGCTGCTGGCCGAGCACGCCGTCAAGCGCCCCCGCGTCGACGCTTTTCAGATGGGGGTTTTGCATCTCGGCGTCGCCGGGGCTTTCAACCTGATTTTCGCCCTCATCTGGGAAAAGCCGGCCCTTCCGCAGAGCGGAAAGGTGTGGGGCGCCGTGATCTTTCTCGCCGTGTTCTGCACCGGCCTGGCCTTCATCGCCCAGACCATGGCCCAGCAGTACACCACCTCGACGCACGTGGGGGTCATCTTTTCCCTTGAGCCGGTTTTTGCCGGCGTCGCCGCCTACTTTTTCGCCGGCGAGCGGCTGACGGCGCGCGGCTACCTCGGCGCCGCCCTGCTCATGGCCGGCATGATCATCATGGAGCTGCCCGCACGCTCGCGGAAAAGCGGGCCGCAAACGGAGGAACGCCACAATGAACATTCAGATTTACGGAAAAAGTAAGTGCTTTGACACCAAAAAAGCCGAACGCTGGTTCAAAGAGCGCGGCATCCGCTTCCAAAGCGTCGACCTTCCGCGCTTCGGCATGAGCGCCGGCGAGCTGCAAAGCGTGCTGCGCGCCGTCGGCGGTGTCGACGCCCTGCTCGACCCCAAGGCGCGGGACGCCGCGCTGGTGCGCTATCTGGCCCGCGAGGAGGACAGGGTGCAAAAGCTTCTGGACGACCCCTCTCTCATCCGCACCCCGGTCGTCCGCAACGGCAGGCAGGCCACCTGCGGCTTCTGCCCCGAGGTGTGGAAGGACTGGGCGTGACCGCCCGCCCCGCGCAGGCCCCGCCGTGCGCCGCGGAGTCCGGGGGCGTGACCGCCCGCCCCGCGCACATTGCATAAGGAGGGTTTTATGAGCTTTCTCACCCCGTCGTACCTGCTCTTTTTTCCCGTCGCCGCCGTTTTTTACTTTGTGCTGCCCGCGCGGGCCAAAAATCCGTGGCTTTTGGCCTGCAGCGGGTTTTTCTATCTGTGCGCCGGGCCGAAGTACTTTGTCTTTCTGCTTTTTGCCATTGTCAGCACCTATTTTGCCGGGCTGCGCCTCGCCGAAAAGCGCAGCCGCCTGACGCTCGCGCTGGCGCTCGGGGCGCAAATCGCCCTTTTGTTCGTCTTTAAATACTTGGGCTTTGCCTGCTCGCTGCTCTCCCGCGCGCTGCACGCCGCCGGCCTTTTCTTTGACTGGCCCGCCCTGTCTCTGATTCTGCCGGTCGGCATCTCCTTTTACCTCTTTCAGGCCATGGGCTACCTCATCGACCTGTACCGGGGAAAGCGCCCGGCCGAGCGCAGCTTTGTCAAATACGCCCTCTTTCTTTCCTTTTTCCCCTCGCTGCTCTCGGGCCCCATCGGCCGCTCCGATCAGCTCCTGCCCCAATTCGATTCCCCCCGGCCCTTTTCGTGGACGGGCGTTCAAAGCGGTCTCATCCGCTTTTTGTGGGGCGCTTTTCAAAAGCTGGTCGTCGCCGACCGCCTCGGCGCGGTGACGGGCGCCGTCTTTGCCGCGCCGCAGAGCTATTCCTCCGCGCAGCTGTGGGGGGCGGCCGTCGCCTTTTCCCTGCAAATTTACTGTGACTTTTCCGCCTACTCCGACATGGCCTCGGGCTGTGCCGAGGTCATGGGCTTTTCTCTCATTCAAAACTTCCGCACCCCCTACTTCTCCCGCTCCGTTCAGGAGTTCTGGCGGCGCTGGCACATTTCGCTGTCCACCTGGTTTCGCGACTACCTCTACTTTCCCCTCGGCGGCGGACGGCGCGGCACGGCGCGCAAGTACCTCAACGTGCTCATCGTCTTTGCCGTCAGCGGCCTGTGGCACGGCGCCGCCCTCACCTTTGTCGTCTGGGGGCTTTTAAACGGCCTTTATCAGGTGATCGGCGGCCTTTCGCAGCCGCTGCGCCAACGGGTGCGAAATCGGCTTCGCCTGCGCACAGACGGGCCCGTCTGCGCCCTGTGGCAGACGGCGTGTACCTTTGTGCTGGCCACCGTCGCGTGGGTCTTTTTCAAGGCCGGGTCGCTGCACGCCGCCCTGTCGATGCTTTGCGGCATGCTGACGCCGCAAAGCGGCAGCGGGCTTTTGCTCTTTGCCGACGGGCACGAGCTTGCCGCCGCCCTCCTCGGCCTTCTTGCAGTGCTTGTGCGCGACCTGTGGTCGCTGCGCTGCGACCCGGCCCGCCGTCTGGCCGAGGGCGGACGCCCCCTGCGCTGGGCCGTCTGCCTCAGCCTTTTACTGCTGACCCTTGTTTGCGGCGTCTACGGCACGGGGTACGACGCCCAGGATTTCATCTACTTTAAGTTTTAAGGTGGCGTGCTATGACAAAGCGTATTGCAAAAGAGGCCTTTTTTGCCCTGCTTTTTGTGCTGACCGCCCTTTTTCTGATCGGCGCCGCCTCGCGCGCGCTCAAGCCGGAGCGCCATGACTACGGCGCGGTGTGGGAGGATTTTCTCGCCGAGGCGCCGCACAGCATGGACTATCTCGTGCTCGGCAGCTCGTACGTCTACTGTGACATCGACCCCGCCGCCGTCGAGGAAAGCGCGGGGCTTTCGGGCTTTTGCATGGCGGGGCCGGAGCAGACCATGGGCATCACCTACTGGTATCTGCGCGAGTGCCTCAAAACCCAAAGCCCAAAGGCCGTTCTGATCGAGGGGACGGCGCTGCACTTTCGGGAGTTTCAGGACTACACGCAGGTCAATCTCGCCTATATGCCGATGGGCTTCAACCGCTTGGCGGCCGCCTTTACCGTGTCCGAGCCCGAGCTGCGCTGCGGCATTCTGTTTGACCTGTATTTTTACCACGACCGCTGGAAGGAGATTTTCCCGCCGGCGCCGGAGCCGGATTCGGCTGTCTTTGGGCGTCTGCGCGGCTTTACCCCGGTCGAGGGCACGGCGGAAAACATGGACAAGGCCCCCTTTGTGCGCCAGCCGCAGCCCGACGCCGTCTACGAAAAGAATCTGCGCTGGCTTAAAAAGGCGGCGGCGCTGTGCCAAAGCCGGGGCATTACGCCCGTTCTCCTCTTCAACCCGACTTACAGCCAGCTTCCGCCCGAGGCCATGGAGCGCGCGGCGCGGGACGCCGCCGCCGTCGACGGGCTTTTGTACTTCGACCTCAGCCGCAGCGCCGGGGACATCGGGCTTGACCCCTTTCGGGACTACTTTGACGCCGGCCACCTCAACGCCGGCGGCGCCGGGCGCTTTTCGCGCTGGCTGGGCGCCTTTCTGCGGGAAAACGTCCCCGCGCTGGCGCAGTGAGGGCAAAGAAAAAAGGCAGGGCGGGCGCCCTGCCTTTTCCTTTCCTCTGGTCTGCTATTTCGCCGTCAGCACAATGGCGGAATCCTGCAAAAAGTTTTTGGTCTGGTACAGCACCAGCACGCGATCCATCCGGTTGTCGGCCGCATAGGCGCTCATGGGCAGGCGGCAGTAGCGCGGATCGATCAGGTGGATTTCGGAAAAATGCCGCGCCAGAAAGGGCACCAGCGAGTTGGAAAAGGAGTCCTTGATGAGCAGAAGGCGTTCGCCGCCGGGGTTGTCTGCGTTTTTGACGACGCTGACCGGGTAGTTCCCGCCGAGAAAGAGGGAGTACTTGTCCTTCTGATCGGCGAAGCTCTGATCGTAAAAGGGCTTTTCCTCGCCGTCGACCCAAAGGGACAGGCCGTCGGCGGCGTAATAAACGATTTCGTCCGGCTTGTAGCCGCGCGCCCCGGCCTGCGAGTACAGCGTGCCGTAAAAATCGGGCACCACGGTGCTCTGCCCGGGCAGCGGCAGCGGCTCATAACCCAGCCGGCGCGCAATGACCTCGTAGGCGGCGTAGGCGCCCGCCGACGTCCAGTGGTGGTCGGTGCGGTAAAAGGCCGGCAGGGCGCGCGCGCCGTACAGCGTCTGCGACAGGTCAAAGTACTGCCCAAGCTGCGCCGCCGCGTCCAGAAGCTGCTGTTGGTCCCAGTTGGGGGCATGGGCCGGCAGGTCCTCGCGGTAGACCCACGCCGCCGACGGAATGAGGGAAAAATGTACCGGCAGGCCGGTGCTCTGCCCGAGCGCCGGAATGGCGGCCAGGTTCTTTTCCATGCGCCCGGCGGGCGGCTCGTCAAAGC
>CAKUPI010000162.1 GCA_934675045.1 uncultured Eubacteriales bacterium | reverse complement strand
CATCGCCGCGCAGTCCATCGGCGAGCCGGGCACGCAGCTGACCATGCGTACCTTCCACACCGGCGGCGTCGCCGGCGGCGACATCACACAGGGTCTGCCCCGTGTCGAGGAGCTGTTCGAGGCCCGCAAGCCCAAAAAGGCGGCGCAGCTTGCCGAAATCGGCGGCCGCGTCCACATCGAAGAGGGCAGAAAGGGCGCGCTTAACACGATTTCCGTTGTCAGCGAGGAGGACGGCGAGGCAAAGACCTACCAGATTCCCGCCAACATGCCGCTCAAGGTCCGCGAGGGCGACCTCATTGAGCAGGGCGCGGCACTGAGCGAGGGCGCTTTCAACCCGCACGACGTTTTGCGCGTGCGCGACGTCGCCGCCGTTCACGCCTACCTCATTCAGGAGGTTCAGCGCGTTTACCGCCAGCAGGGCGTTGACATCAACGACCGCCACATCGAGGTCATTGTGCGTCAGATGATGCGCAAGGTCAAGATCGAAAGCGAAGGCGCCACCGACCTTCTGCCGGGCGCGATGGTGGACGTCTTTGAGTTTGAGGACGCCAACGCCGCCGTGCAAAAGCGCATGGAGGAGACCGGCGAGGAGCTGGAGCCGGCAACCTGCACCCCCGTGCTGCTCGGCATCACCAAGGCGTCGCTGGCCACCGACAGCTTCCTGTCGGCCGCGTCCTTCCAGGAAACCACCCGCGTGCTGACCGAGGCCGCCATCAAGGGCAAAATCGACCCGCTGCTGGGCCTGAAGGAAAACGTCATCATCGGCAAGCTGATCCCCGCGGGCAGCGGCATGGAAATATACAACCATGATTATGAAGAAATCATTGACGCAGGCTGTTGACTTGCGCACCAAAAGGGTGTATAATTCGTATTTGCGAGTAGTTTTAGGAGGAACACGATGCTGCAAGAGCTGAATACAAATGCAAAAGTGACCGGACTGAAGCAATCGCAAAGAGCAGTGACAGAGGGCAAGGCGAAACACGCCTTTGTCGCCAAAGACGCGGAGACGCGCGTGACGACGGCCTTTCGCGCGCTGTGCGCCCAGCACGGCGTTGAAATTACCGAGGCGGAGACCATGCGCGAGCTGGGCGCCGCCTGCGGCATCGAAGTCGGCGCCGCTGTCGCCGTTTTGCTCAAATAACCATTGTGCGGCTTTAACGGGCCGCGTGAGCGGCCCGTTTTAAAGTAAAAATTTTGAAAGAAGGAGGTACGTTATGCCTACATTCAATCAGCTCGTCAGAAAGGGCAGGGAGGAAGTCACGTACAAGTCGACGGCTCCGGCGCTCCAGAAAGGGTACAACTCCAAGAAGAAGATGTCCATTGATCTGGCCTCGCCCCAGAAGCGCGGCGTCTGCACGACGGTCAAGACCATGACCCCGAAGAAGCCGAACTCGGCTCTGCGTAAGGTGGCCCGTGTCCGTCTGACCAATGGCATGGAGGTTTGGGGCTACATCCCCGGCGTCGGCCACAACCTGCAGGAGCACTCTGTCGTTATGGTCAGAGGCGGCCGTGTTAAGGACCTGCCCGGTGTGCGTTATCACATCATCCGCGGCACCCTTGATACCCAGGGCGTTTCCGGCCGTATGCAGGCCCGTTCCAAGTACGGCGCCAAGCGTCCCAAGGCTGGCAAGGCCGGCAAGTAATCCCCGCGCGCGTTTTTAAGCACAAGGTATATCGCAAAGCAGTCGCTTTAGTGGTATTTGACATAGATGGAACTTCCGTCTTGCAAAGCCGCTCAGGCGCCTACAAGAGCAAGGCAAAGGCCCCTGACAGGGACTTTGTGCCCGAAAGCTTTTGAGTACCTATGAAATCATTTTGTGAAGGAGGGAAGCAAAGTGCCCAGAAGAGGTTTTGTTCCCAAGAGGGACGTTCTTCCGGATCCGCTTTACAACTCAAAGCTCGTTACCAAGCTCATCAACAACATCATGCTTGATGGCAAGAAGGGCGTCGCCCAGAAAATTGTGTACGATGCTTTTGAAATCGTTAAGGAAAAATCGGGGAAGGACCCCGTGGAAATGTTCCAGCAGGCCATGGAAAATGTCATGCCCTCGCTGGAAATCAAGGCCCGCCGCGTCGGCGGCGCGACCTATCAGGTCCCGATGGAGGTCCGCCCGGAGCGCCGTCAGACCCTTGGCCTGCGCTGGCTGACCAACTACTCCCGCGCCCGCAGCGAGAAGACCATGCGCGAGCGTCTGGCCAACGAGATCCTCGACGCCTGCAACAACACGGGCGGCGCGGTCAAAAAGCGTGAAGATACCCATAAAATGGCCGAGGCCAACAAGGCTTTTGCCCATTTCCGGTGGTAAGCCGTGCCGATACCGCCGATCAATTTTGAAAGGAGAAAATAGATGCCAAGGCAGTATCCTTTGGAGTTGACTCGTAATATTGGCATTATGGCGCACATTGATGCGGGCAAGACCACCACGACCGAGCGCATCCTGTTCTACACCGGCCGCAACCACAAGATGGGTGAAACCCACGAGGGCGCCGCGACCATGGACTGGATGGAGCAGGAGCAGGAGCGCGGAATTACCATTACCTCCGCGGCGACGACCTGCGCTTGGAAGGGACACCGGATCAATATCATCGATACCCCGGGCCACGTTGACTTTACCGTTGAGGTCGAGCGCTCGCTTCGCGTGCTCGACGGCTCGGTAACCGTCTTCTGCGCCAAGGGCGGCGTAGAACCTCAGTCTGAAACCGTATGGCGTCAGGCTGACAAGTACGGTGTTCCCCGCATGGCGTATGTCAATAAGATGGACATCATGGGCGCCGATTTTTATCGCGTCGTCGACATGATGCACGAGCGTCTGAAATGCAACGCCGTTCCCATTCAGCTGCCCATCGGCGCGGAAGACACCTTCCGCGGCATCATCGACCTGGTCGAGATGAAGGCCGATGTCTACTATGACGATCTGGGCAAAGACATGCGCGTTGAAGAAATCCCCGCCGAGTTGAAGGACAAGGCAGAGGAATACCGCGCCAAAATGCTCGAAGCCATCTCCGAGTTTGACGATGAAATCATGGAAAAGTACCTCGAGGGCGAGGAAATTTCCGTCGATTCCATCCGCTCCGCCATTCGCAAGGCGACCATCGCCGTCAAGATGATTCCCGTTATCTGCGGCACCTCTTACCGCAACAAGGGCGTACAGAAGCTCCTTGACGCCGTCATCGACTATATGCCCGCTCCGACCGACATCAAAGACATCGAGGGCGTCGATCGGGAAACGGGCGAGCCTGCCTGCCGTCACTCGTCGGACGACGAGCCCTTCTCGGCGCTGGCCTTTAAGATCATGACGGACCCCTATGTGGGCAAGCTGTGCTTCTTCCGCGTCTACTCGGGCACCCTCAAAACCGGCTCGACCGTTTTGAACAGCTCGAAGGAAAAGAACAACCGCGAGCGCATCGGCCGCATTCTTCTGATGCACGCCAACCACCGCGAAGACGTCGACATGGTTTACTCCGGCGACATCGCCGCCGCCGTCGGCCTGAAGAACACGACGACGGGCGACACGCTGTGCGACGAGAACCACCCCATCATCCTCGAGTCCATGGAGTTCCCCGAGCCTGTTATCCGCGTCGCCATCGAGCCCAAGACCAAGGCCGGTCAGGAAAAAATGGGCATCGCGCTGGCCAAGCTGGCCGAGGAGGACCCCACCTTCCGCACCTACACCGACGAGGAGACGGGGCAGACCATCATCGCCGGCATGGGCGAGCTGCATCTGGAAATCATCGTTGACCGCCTGCTGCGTGAGTTCAAGGTGGAAGCCAACGTCGGCGCGCCGCAGGTCGCCTACAAAGAGACCATCCGCAAGTCGGCCGAGCAGGACACCAAGTACGCCCGTCAGTCGGGCGGCAAGGGCCAGTACGGCCACGTCAAAATCCGTCTCGAGCCCAACGAGTCGGGCAAGGGATACGAGTTTGTCAACGCCATTGTCGGCGGCGCCATTCCCAAGGAGTATATCCCGGCCGTCGATCAGGGCATTCAGGGCGCCATGCATGCCGGTGTTCTGGCAGGCTATCCCGTCGTCGATGTCAAGGTCACGCTGTATGACGGCTCTTACCACGAGGTTGACTCCTCTGAAATGGCCTTTAAGATCGCCGGCTCCATGGCCTTTAAAG
>CAKUPI010000161.1 GCA_934675045.1 uncultured Eubacteriales bacterium | reverse complement strand
TCTTTTGGTGGAGACGAAGGGGATCGAACCCTCGACCTTACGGATGCGAACCGTACGCTCTCCCAGCTGAGCTACGGGCCCAAATAAAACGGCCTTTTCGAACGCCGCTTTATTATTATAATCGAACTGCGGTGAATTGTAAAGTCTTTTTTCTAAAAAGCGCAATTTTCTTTTTCTGCCGGGTGACGCCTACAACCGCTTGACAAAATTGTTGGACACCTGCAATCCCTCTTTGATCATGACAAAGGCCAGCGGATCGTGCTGGGCAATGATGCGCTTGAGCTGCGCGATTTCAAACTTGGAAATCACCACGCACAGAATACGGCCCTGATCTTCGGTATACCCGCCAAACCCCTGCCAATAGGTCACGCCGCGCCCCATATCGCGTATAATGTCACGCTGTATCGCGCCGTCTTCCTGCTTGGTGAAAATCAAAACCTCAACCGCGATGTTCTGCACGTGAATCCGGTCGATAAAGATGCTTTGAATACCGGTGAAAATCAAAGAGTAAATGACGGTTTCCAAATCAAACAAAATAGCGCAGACGCCGTACACGAACACATTGACGAGGACGGTCATGCGTCCCACGCTGAAGTTCTGGTTCTTCTTGGTAAAGTACACGCCCAGAACGTCGAGGCCGCCGCCGCTGCCGCCGCTTTTCAGCGTCAGGCCTACGCCGAAGCCGCTGATGATGCCGCCAATCAGACAAGCCGTCAGCGCATCGCTGATAATCGGCTCAGCCGGCGCCGGTATGGCGGACAAAAAGGTGCTCTGGCACACAACACAGAGGATCGTGCGCAGCAAAAAGCCCTTTCCCATCGACCGATAGGCCAGCAGCATCAAAGGAATATTGATAAGAAAGGCGACGACGCCGGTAAAGTCAAAGGGAAAAGAAAGCCCGAAAGACTCGGTTAAAACACTCTGGACAATCTGCCCCATGCCGACAATGCCGCCGTTGTACAGGTGAACCGGCGAGATAAAAATCTTGACGCTGGCGGCAAACAGCAATACACCGGCAATCGAGCCGGCCAATTTGTTGAGCTCTTCGCGCGGTGCGCGCACGGACATATTCAACACTCCTCTGATTGGCATCGTACATACCGGCCGTGGGGAAAGCTGCTGCCGCCGCGCACCCGATTTCTGCGGTGCAGAGGGCCGGTTTTGTATCGGATGGACTTTTCGACTCATTATACCATGCACGCGGCCGCACTGCAAGCCATTGCGGCGCGCGGCGGCCTTTGACAGTGTAGGCGCGCGGCGGCCTTTGACAGAGGCAGCATTTGACACGGCCCCCAAAAAACGGTATAGTACCGGTATAGTAACTATCAAAGGGGTGTATCGATGATGAACCAACTCACTGAAAAATGTTCCGCCATTCTTCGCATGGGACTTCCGCGCGATTTTACCTCGGTCTCATACGCCATCATGAAGGACGGCGAGCTTTTGGCCTGCGACGCCCTCGGCAATCAGGGCGGTCAGGAGAAAAAGCCCGCCACCACCGACTGCACCTACAACGTCGCTTCCGTCTCTAAAATTTTCTGTACCGTTGCCGCCATGCAGCTTGTCGAGCAGGGAAAGCTCGACCTTGACACGCCGGTGTGTCAGTACCTGCCGCGCTTTACCATGCTGGATGAGCGCTATCGCGACATCACGGTGCGCCACTGCCTCTCCCACACCTCCGGACTGCCCGGCACCCAGTGGAAGGGCTTCTCTGTCAGCGATATAAGCGGCAGCGACTACTACGAAGAGGTCTATGCCCACATGGCCAAAAGCCATCTGAAGGCGGCGCCCGGCGAGTACGCCGTCTATTGCAACGACGGCTTTACGCTGGCCGAAATGGTCATTGCCGCCGTATCGGGCGTTCCCTTTGCCCAGTACTGCCGCGACCACATCACCGAGCCCATCGGCGCACACTCCACCCGCCTCTCCCCTGTCCGCAACCCCGATTACCCGCTGGTTCGCGAGGGCAAACGCCCCGCCGAGCTTCTGCTGATTCAGGGGGGCGCCGGTTTCACCACCAGCATGGCGGATCTGTGCCGGTTCGGCCAGATATTCCTGACCGAAAACAGCGTCATCAGTGAGCGGAGCAAGGCCGAAATGGCCAAGCCGCACGGCCGCACCTTCCTCGACTGTGACGATCGCTCCCTCACCTACGGCCTGGGCTGGGACAGCGTTTGTTACAGCGACCCGGAGTATGACCTCGGCGAGGGCGTGCTGCAAAAGGGCGGAAACAGCTTCCAGTTTACCACCCAGTTTATCGTTATCCCCAAATACCGTGCGGTTCTCGCGATTTCCGAGACGCACGACTGCAAGCTGGACGTCGCCGAAGTCATTCTGCGCCTGTTTGCCGTCGTCATGCAGGAGCAAGGCGTTAACCTTTACACCCGTTTGAAACCGGTGCCTGCGGCCATGATCGAGAAGTATTCCGGCACCTATCTTGTCCCGAGCGGCCCCCTCAACGTGCATCTGTACGGCGCCTTCTGCACCATTACCCGTGACGACACCCGCGGCGGGCACGAAAGCCTTTTCAAGCTGCCGCTGTACTACAACGGCGAGGTCTTTGAGGGCGAAAACAAGCAGGATTTCTTTTTTACCGAGCACAATGAAGATATTTATCTGTGCTCCCGCCTCAAAGGGCGCCGCAGTCCCTATGCGCAAAAGGCGCGTCCTCGCCCTGCCCTCTCGCAGGCGTGGAAGCAGCGGGTCGGGAAATCCTATGTGCTGATTGACGCCACTCCCTACGATTTGATCGTCAATGAAATGATGACCGGGTTCATCCTTCACGAGCTGCCCGGGGTGGAAGGCGTTTTGATCGCCTCTTTTTCGGGCGTCAGCGACAGCGGCGTTTACAGCCTGTTCGAGGCCTCCTTCGCGCCGCTGAGCGACAATATCGGCACCGGATTCCTCAATACGCCGTGCAACCCCAGCCGCGACCTGGTCTCCCCCATTTTTGCAGTGCGCGACGGCGTCGAGTACTGTTCGGTCGCCTCGCTGCAATACCGCGACACCGCCTCGCTTCCCGCTTACAGCGATCAGGGCTTTGGCGCGCCGGGCCTTCCCAACGACGTCTACCGCATTGCGGCCCGTCTGGAGCAGCTGCCCCCGATTCCCGAAGGCCGCCGCGTTATGGTGCTGGACAGCGACATGACCCGCGTTTACGACTCGCTGTTCGGCGGAGAATACAAGCCGGTGGACAGCGGCTACCTGATGCTCATCTGATTTCTTTTCCCGCAAGTACCGCAAGGCCCGCGTATCGGCAAGGATACGCGGGCCTTGTTTTGGCGCGCCGGTTTTTCCGCCGGGCGCGGTCCGGCGCGGCGCCGCTCTGCCTGGACGGGAAAAGGCCGCCCTTCAATAGGGCCTTGCTTTTCCTCAGCGGCTCTGATAAAACGCGCGGTAGGCCTCGGCCGTCATATACACATCGGCCTTGGAAACCACCTCAAACGGCGCGTGCATGGACAGCACCGGCACGCCGATGTCCAAAACGTCCATGTCGCAGTTGGCCAGAATATAGGCGATGGTTCCGCCGCCGCCCTGATCCACCTTGCCCAATTCACTGGTCTGCCAGACGACACCGGCCTCGTTGAGCACGCGGCGCACCTCGCCGATAAACTCGGCGCTGGCGTCGTTGGAGCCAGACTTGCCGCGCGAGCCGGTGTATTTCACCAAGGCGACGCCCTTGCCCAGATAGGCGGTGTTGCGCGGGTCGGCGACCGACGGGTAGTTGGGATCGAACGCGGCCGCCACGTCGGAGGACAGCAGGGCGCTCTGCGCCAGCGCGCGATCGACATCGAAGCCGCTGCACGCGCCGCGCTGCAGCTCAATCATGCGGCCCAGCACGTTGGCAAAGTTGCGCGAATGCATGCCGGTGCTGCCCACGCTGCCGATTTCTTCTTTGTCAACAAACAGGGCGATGGCCGTCTTTTTGCAGGTCTTGAGCGCCAGCAGCGCACGCAGGGAGGTGTAGGCGCAGACGCGGTCGTCATGGCCGTAAGCCGCGACGGCGCCGCGATCAAAGCCGACGTCGCGCGCCTTTCCGGCCGGCACCAGCTCGAGCTCGGCGGAAACAAAATCCTCCTCTGTCATGCCGTATTTATCGTTCAAAAGGCGCAAAACGCCCAGCTTAAACCGGCCCTCGTCCTTGGGCTCCCCCGCAGGCAGGCTGCCGGCCAGAATGTTGAGGTCC
>CAKUPI010000160.1 GCA_934675045.1 uncultured Eubacteriales bacterium | reverse complement strand
GTCCACTTCTGCATCAGCAGCGAATTTTCCAGCACCTACCAAAACGCCTGTCTGGCCGCGGGGGAGTTTGAGCATGTCACAGTCGTCGATTCGAGAAACCTTTCGACAGGGCAGGGCCTGCTGGTACTCCACGCCGCGGAAATGGCCGCAGACGGCCGCGATGCGCAGGAAATCCGCGAGAGCTGCTCTGCGCTGGCCCGGCAGGTCGAGGCCAGCTTTGTCATCGACCGTCTCGACTACCTCTATAAGGGCGGGCGCTGCTCGGCCCTGAGCGCGCTGGGCGGCAATCTGCTTCGGCTCAAGCCGTGCATCGAGGTGCACGACGGAAAAATGACGCCCGGCAAAAAGTACCGCGGCAATATCGAAAAGGTCATGCTGCAATATGTAGAGGAGCGCCTTGAAAACCGCACCGACATCGACAAGCACCGCATTTTCATCACGCACACCAAATGCAGCCCCGAGGCCGTTCAGGCGGTGCGCGGCAAGATACTGGAAATGGCGCCGGACTTTGAGGAAATCCTGGAAACCGACGCCGGTGCAACGGTCACCTCGCACTGCGGCCCCAATACGCTGGGCATTCTGTTTATCCGAAAAAGCTAACGCGGCGCCCAGAAAATCCGGCGGCATTGCCGAACGTCCGCTTTGTCCCTCTTTCTCCGTCCGCGCCGCACGGCGGAAAAGCCTGCCGCTGTACGCGGCTGCGTGAGGGATATGCAAAGGTTGACTTTGACGAAAAAAACGTATATTATAAAGATACTCGTTATACCACTACGAGAGAGAATTGTGTTGCTACGATAAGGTAGAACACCTCGAAGCCATACCCCGGCCCAATAAGGCCGGGGTATCTTCGTATTTGCAGAAAGGTGGCCGCACAGATGTCAGATTTTCATTACGCACTCGGATTGGACATTGGCATTGGTTCTGTCGGCTGGGCAGTCCTCCGCAACCGGCCGAACGGAGAGCCTGACCGTATTCAGGACTTGGGTGTGCGTATTTTTGACGCGGCGGAGCATCCCCAGACGGGGGCAAGTCTCGCCGCGCCCAGACGTGACGCACGCAGCGCGCGCCGCCGTCTGCGGCGCCACAGCCACCGCCTGGAGCGAATTCGTTACCTGCTGGAGCAAAGCGGCATCCTGTCCGTTTCCGACATACAGGCAATGTATGCTGCCGGCGGATTTAAAGAATCGCCCTACCAGCTGCGCGCCGAAGCGCTTGACCGCCCGCTTTCCAAAGAGGAAATCGCCCGGGTGCTGATCCATCTTGCGCAGCGGCGCGGATATAAATCCAACAGCACAGCGGAAGCCGCCAAGGACGAAAAAGAGACCGGAAAGATCAAAACGGCCATTGAAGAAAACCGCCGCTGCATGGAAGAACACGGCTACCGCACGGTGGGCGAGATGATGTTCAGGGACGAGCGGTTCTGGCAGCGCAATCCGGACGGTACACGCTATCATCAAACCCGCAACAAGGCGAACGATTATCGTTTTACCGTGGAGCGCTCCGCCATTGCAGACGAGGTGAAGCAGATATTCGCCTCCCAGCGAGCCTTGGGTGCAGACTGGCCGACCGAGGACCTGGAAGCGGCCTATCTTTCCATTCTGGAAAGTCAGCGCAGCTTTGATGAGGGGCCCGGCGGAAACAGTCCGTTCCGCGGCGACATCGGCAGAAAGGGCGGCTGTTGCACCTTTGAACCGGGCGAGCAGCGAGCGGCCAGGGCCACCTATACCTTCGAGTATTTCAAGCTTTTGCAGGACTTGAACCATATGCGTCTGGCGGGGACGGAAATGGCGGCTCAGCCGTTGAATGGGCAGCAGCGGGAAATTTTAAAGACTGCGGCGCTGCAATCGGCCTCCCTGAGCTATGGACAGCTGCGAAAGAAGCTGGCGCTTGACGATGACGTGTTCTTTAACAGTCTTTATTACGGAGACAAGCCCAGGGAAGAAGCGGAGAAGCGCAAGTGGCCGCAGATGCAGTCCTACCACAAGATACGGACGGCGCTGGACAAGGTGGGCAAGGGTGCGATCGGCACCTTGACCGAGGAGCAGCTCAATGCCGTTGCCACCATCCTGACGGAGTGTAAAAGCGATGCAAAACGCATCGAGGCGCTGCGGGAAGCCGGCATTCCGGCGCAGTTTTATGGTGCACTGCTGCCGCTGTCCTTCAGCAAACGCGGAAATCTTTCCGTTCGGGCCATGCAGAAGCTCATTCCTTTGCTGGAGCAGGGAATGCGCTATGACGAGGCCTGTTCACAGATTTACGGCGACCACCGCGGACTGTGTCCGGACCTGCGGAAGAACCGGCTTTCCCTGAAGGACATGGAGGAGATCACAAACCCGGTGGTGCGCAGGGCGGTATCGCAGACCATCAAGGTCATCAACGCTGTGGTTCGCACCTACGGCCCGCCGGATGTAGTACGCATCGAGCTGGCACGTGAAATGAGCCGGAACTTAGACGAGCGCCGCAAAACAAAGAAGCGTCAGGATGAAAACCGGGCGGCAAACGAACGGGCAAAAGATCAAATAGCGGAATACAAGGGAGACCGGGCGACCGGTTTGGACATTGTCAAGTTCAAGCTGTACCGGGAGCAGGACGGCGTGTGCCTGTACTCCGGGCAAAACCTTGACATCTCCCGGCTGTTTGAGCCGGGCTATGCAGATGTGGACCATATCATCCCTTACAGCCGCTGCTTTGATGACAGCTACCAGAATAAGGTCTTGGTGCTGGCCAGTGAAAACCGTCAGAAAGGAAACCGACTGCCCTACGAGTACTTCGGACAGGACGAAGCGCGCTGGCATACATACGAAGTGCGGGTTGAAACTCTGATCCGCAACTACCGAAAACGGCAAAAGCTGCTGAAAAAGCGGCTGACCGAGGAGGAAAGTGCCGGATTTATCGACCGAAACCTCAAAGACACGCAGTACATTACCAGAGCCGTCTATAACCTTATCCGGGAAAATCTCGCCTTTGCGGAGTCCGGCTACAAGAAAAAGCCTGTGCAGGCGGTCAACGGCGCGGTTACCTCAATGCTCCGCAGCCGCTGGGGCGTACAGAAGATCCGCGAGGACGGCGATCTGCACCACTGCATAGACGCCGCCGTGATCGCCGCAACCACGCCCGGTCTGGTGCAGCGCCTGACGGAATATAGCAAACGGCGGGAAATGTTGGTGAAAACATCCGCAGGATACGTTGACCCGGCTACGGGTGAGCTGCTGGAACCGTCGGAGGAAGCAAAGCGCGACCCCTTCCCCAAGCCGTGGGAGCGATTCCGTCAAGAACTCGAGGCGCGGCTCGATCCCGTGGACCCACGGCATCGAATCGACCTGCTTAAATTGTCTTCCTATGAAAGCGACGAAGAGATCAAGCCTGTTTTTGTCTCGAGAATGCCGAAGCACAAGGTGACGGGCGCGGCCCACGCCGAAACCATTCGCAGCAGCAAAAAAGGGGACGGCTTTACCGTGACGAAAACGCCGCTGACAGCCCTGAAGCTCGATAAGGAGGGCGGCATTGACGGCTATTACAACCGAAACAGCGACAGGCTGCTGTACGATGCGCTGCTGTCGCGGCTGAAGGCGTTCGGCGGCGACGGGGCAAAGGCCTTTGCCGAGCCGTTCTATAAGCCCAAAAAAGACGGCACGCCCGGACCGCGGGTGGACAAGGTGAAAATTTATGAAAAGGCCACGATCGGGCTGCCTGTCCGAAGCGGTATCGCGGCCAATGGTGACATGCTCCGCATTGATGTGTTTCACGTGGAGGGCGAGGGCTACTATTTCGTTCCCGTCTATGTGGCAGACACGAAAAAGGATACCCTTCCCAACAAGGCGGTGGTCGCCCATAAACCCTATTCGGATTGGAAGGAGATGCAGGACGAAAACTTTGTTTTTTCGCTTTATCCGGGCGATCTGGTGCGCATCCAAAGCCGCAGAGGGATCACGCTGAATCTTGCCAAGGGCAGCACGGGCGAAAAAAAGGTCTCCCGGCAGGATGGCATGTACTATTATTGCGGAGGTGATATTTCCACAGGGGCTATTTCATTGTCCACGCATGACCGCCGCTACGAAGGTCGGGGCATTGGCATGAAGACCCTGCAATCCATGGAAAAATACCAGGTGGATGTGTTGGGCAATTATCACAAAGTAAATCTCCCCGAGAAGCGGATGACATTTTCCAAGGAGGGCTGAGATGGAATATCGGAATATCTTTTTGGCGAACCCCGCGCGGCTCAGTG
>CAKUPI010000159.1 GCA_934675045.1 uncultured Eubacteriales bacterium | reverse complement strand
AATCACCAGTCCGGCTCATGCGCCAACAGAAACGATTTTGATACGACCTCTCCATAATCGGGAGCCGCACCAATACCGCCAACACACGAAGCCAAACCGGACATCATTGGGACGATACATGGCGTTACCTCCAATCATAGTTTGTCAGACAGGTACTCTGCCTGCATAATCATTCTACCATAAATGACGGAAAAAAGCACCACATTTTCAGCACGATGCTTTTAACGTCAAAAAGGGGTTACTCCCCGGAGCTTTCCATAGCAGCGTGGTAAGGGCACTTGTGGCACCGCTCACGCTGTTCCTCACTCCAGGCGGTGCCATTGGGCAGGTCACTTTTGGAGAAAGCAGAGGAATTACGCGAAAACCTTCAATCACGCTCAACAGTTCCTTGACCGCGGATGGCATCCTGCACCATTCCCCTTTCCGCCCAGACGGCAGTTAGGGGGGAACTTTCGCAAAACGGCTTCCGTTGACGCTGCCCGTTATGGTATACTATAATTATTCTGTTATCCGACGGATCGACTGTAAAAATATCATCGTTTTGAAACGGAGTCAGTTTATGAAAATCATGCATGTTGCCGGGGGCGGTGACCGCGGCGGCGCCAAGCCGCATATTTTATCGCTCTGTTCCCGTCTCAAGGAAAGCAATGAGCTGCGGCTGTTCAGCCTTCGCAAGGGAGAGTTTTCTGACGAAGCGCAGGCGGCCGGTATCGATACCACGACCATCTATTCCCGTTTTGTGCTCAAAGATTACATCCGCCTGATCCGCGAAACGCGCAAATGGAAGCCGGATATCGTGCACTGCCACGGCGCCAAGGCCAACACCGCCGGCGTGCTTTTAAAGCTCTTCTGCCGCTCGACCATTGTGACCACGGTGCACAGCGACTACCGGCTGGACTACATGCACAGCTTTTTGCGCCGCAACACCATCGGCCGGCTCAACGCGGCGGCGCTTCGCGCCTTTGACTATTACGTCACCGTTTCCGACACCTTCCGCAATATGCTGATCAAGCGCGGATTTTCTCCGCTCAAGATCATGACCATTTACAACGGCCTGGATTTTTCGCAAAAAACGCCCCCGTTCGATCGTGCCGAATACCTGCGCTCGGCCGGCATTGATTATCAGGAGGGCGACGTGGTGCTCGGTATTCCGGCCCGCCTCAACCCGGTCAAGGACCTTTCCACCCTGCTGCGCGCCTTTGCCAAGGCACGCGCGGAAAATCCCCGCCTCAAGCTGATGATCGGCGGAGACGGCGAGGAACGGGACAAGCTGACCGAGCTTTCAAAGACGCTCGGCATTTCAGACAGCGTCAGCTTTCTCGGCTGGGTATCCGATGTGCCGCGCTTTTTCGCCGCGTGCGACATCGACGTGCTGTGCTCCATTTCGGAGTCCTTCCCCTATTCCGTGCTCGAGGGCATACGCGAGGGCTGCGCCGTCATCACCAGCGACGTCGGCGGCATGAAAAAGCTCATCACGCACGGCGAGGACGGGTACATCTTTGAACCGCGTGACGTCGACACCTTTGCCAAGTATATTCTCGACTTGTCGCAAAACGAGGCCCGGCGCCGCGAGTTTGCGCGCAAGCTGTATGAAAAGGCCTCGGTCACCTATTCGCTTGACGGCATGGCCAAACGGCAGTATGAAATTTATGAAAAAATCTGCGCCTGTGAGCTGCGCCGCAAAACGCGCAGGCGCGACGGCGTTCTGATCTGCGGAGCGTACGGCCGGGGCAATGCCGGCGACGAGGCCATTTTAAAGGCCATTCTCAACGCCATGCGGCAAATCGATCCGCTGCTTCCCCTGACCGTCATGACGCGCAAGCCGGCCGAAACCGAGCAGCTGCACGGCGTGCGCGCCATCTATACCTTCAATTTCTTTGATTTCCTGCGTGTCATGCGGCGCTCCAGCCTCTTTATCAACGGAGGGGGCAGCCTGATTCAGGACATCACCTCCAGCCGTTCGCTCTATTTCTATCTTTTCACCATCTGGGCGGCCCGGCACCTCGGCTGCAAGGTGCTGATGTACGGCTGCGGCATCGGACACGTCAGCCGGCGCCGCAACCGCCGGATCGCCGCACGGATTCTGGACAAAAACGCCAATATCATCACGCTGCGCGACGAGATCTCCCGCCGTGAGCTGAGCGATATGGGGGTCACGCGCCCCGATATCCGTCTGGCCGCCGACCCGGCCATGAGCCTGTCCCCCCTGTCGGTGCAGGACGCCGACGCCTTTTTGGAGCACAGCGGCATTCCGGCGGACGGGAGATACCTCTGCTTTTCTCTGCGCACATGGCGCGACTTCGAATCCTTCGACATCTTCGCCCGGGCCGCCGACTACGCCCACGAAAAATACGGCGTCACCGCCCTCTTTCTCCCCATCGAGCTGCCGCGTGACGTCGTGCCCTCGACCCGTGCGGCCGAGGCCATGCGCTCCCCCTATTATATGGTTGACACGCCGCAGGATGTGGAGCTTACCATTGCCCTTCTGCAAAAAATGCAGGCCGTCTGCGCCATGCGCCTGCACGCGCTGGTTTTTTCGGCGGCGGCCGGCGTCCCCTTCATCGCGACCTCCTATGACATCAAGGTCAACGGATTTATGGAGTACGTCGGCTGCGACGCCTGCTGCAATCTGAAGGACCTGACGGCGGAATGGCTCTGTTCTGCCATCGATGCAGTGTTCTCGCCGCAAAACCGCGCCGCCGGTCAGGGCATTTCGCAGCGGCTTATTGAGCTGGAGCAGGAAAACGTCAGGGCCGCGCGCCAGCTTTTAGGCTGACGTGCCGTCAGAAAAAGGGGGAGCAAACGTGGAGTCTATTTTCAAACGGGCCAAAACCGACGACGAGGAGCTGCGCTTTCAGGAAAAGCGGCTGATACCGTCGGTGATGATCGAGCAGACCTCGGCCGTGCTGCTTGGCATCATCAATGTCATGGTGGTCGGCACCGTGTCGAGTGCGGCGCTGGCCGGCGTCGGACAGGTCAACACCGTCAACAACATGGTGGTCTATTTCTTTAACGCCTTTGCCATGGGCGGCACGGTCATGGTGGCGCAGAATATCGGTGCGCATCATACGGCCAATGCCCGCAAAAGCGCCGCGCAGTCGCTGCTGCTCGGCCTTTATCTCAGCATTTTTGTCACCGCCATGCTTTTTGTGTTCCGCGCGCCGTTTTTATCGATGCTGTTCGGCAAGGTCGACGCCGACGTCATGGCTTATTCGCTCGACTACTTTCTGTTTTCCAACCTAGCGACGCCCTTCTGGTTTATCAACTTTCAGTGCGCGGGGGCCATGCGCGGCGCCGGCGACACCCGTACCCCCATGCGCATCAGCCTGATTATGAACGCTTTCAACATTGTCTTCAGCGTGCTGTTTGTCATGGTTCTCGGACTCGGACCGCGGGGCGCCGGTCTGGCCACCTTCCTTTCGGTCGGTATCGGCAGCGCTTTGTCGCTGTACACCATGTTTTACCCCACCTACATTCTCTGCCTGCGCGGGTCGTTTACGTTAAAGCTGCAATGGAGCGCCGCCAAGGCGGTGACCTCCGTCGGCATCCCCGCCGCGCTGGAAAACCTGATGTTCAACGGCGGAAAGGTCATTGTTCAGGTTTTCCTTGCGGGCATGGGAACCGTCATGATTTCCGCCTATCAGGTGTCCATTTCCGCCATCAACCTGTTGCAGATTCCCATGAGCGCCCTGAACGTTTTGGTGGTTACGCTGGTCGGGCAGCGCGCCGGCGCCGGTGACCGCGAGCGGACCTATCGCGCTCTGGACTATGTCTGGTGCAAGGGCTTTGTCTGGTCGCTCTGGATCGGCGCCGCCTCCATTGCCGCCTGCTATCCCATCGCCCTGCTCTTCAGCCGCGACCCCGCCGTTTTGAAGGTGGCCTGCGGCCTCATCATCATCTTTGGCGTTTCCATGCCCTTCTGGTCCCCCGCCTTCATCATCCCCTCCGGCTTCCGCGGCGCGCGCAACATCGCCTTTACCATGGTCGTGGGGACGATTTCCATGTGGGTATTCCGCGTTTTCGGCTCTTACGTGCTGGGCGTCGTTTGCCATCTGGCTGCCTACGGCATTTACATCGCCATGGTTCTCGACTGGATCGTCCGCACCATTCCCTTTGTCATCCACCTGAAAAACCACAAGTGGCTTCGCGCCGTGAGCGCCCTTCCGTCCGAGCAGGCGCAGCCGTGAATACAAAGGAGGACTGAACATGAAGTATATGACCGACCGCGCCTGGGTGGAAGTTTCCCTTGATGCCATCGAACACAACTAC
>CAKUPI010000158.1 GCA_934675045.1 uncultured Eubacteriales bacterium | reverse complement strand
GCGGCGATCAGGCCGGTGACCACAAGCGGAACAACGGCAGGATGCAGCGGGGTCGAGGCGATGATTTCACTCGTAATCAAAGCGCCGGTGGTACCGCTCATAATGCCGCAGATATCGCCGATGACGTCATTGCAGAAGCTCGATACCTTTTCGGCGTTTTTGATCAGCCATATTCCCTCTTTGGCGCCCTTTACCTTGCGGGCTGCCATGGAGTTAAAGGTCTTTAAGTTTGCAGACGTCGTGGCAACGCCAATGATGTCAAAAAGCACACCGAGCAGTATAAAAAAGCACAAAACGCCCAGCGTGACAACGACATTGGCGTCTCCCAATGCGGCGGAAGAGCCGTATGAAAATAAAACCGACAGCGAAAAACTGACAACCACCATGGTCAGAATGAAGCTGCCATGGCTTCTTTTTTTCGCCTTGGGGTGACTCCGTTTGCCAGCCGTATCGGTTTTACATTGTGGATCGGACGTACTGATACAATCTCCTCCTAAAACGGTGAAAAATGTGAAAAAATGTGGCAGCAGGCAAAGTAAATCTTGCGGCTTAGGTTCGGTTGGTTTTCCCCCACGCCTGCCGCTCGTCGCCGATGCGGCGGTTTCCCATTAAAGACGCGGCCGCGATGTCGCCATGCGCGATACCGAATTGCCACTTAGTCCGCACTGCAATCCCTTGCCTGCCAATGTCTTACAGCCTAGATGTTTTCCATAACAGGTCAGACGGTTCTTAGCCTCTTTTGCAAATAGGGTTTCAAAAAGCAATAGTGCCCCTAAGGCGGCCGCGATAAGGGCGTTTGGGTCTTTTATTCGCCATATTCACTCAAGGCAGGCTACATCTGCACGTAGCAGGGGGCTGCCCCACCACTTTGCAGGTTTAACCCTGCTCCGTAGAAACTCCGATCAACCAAAAGCCGGTGTTTAGGGTTTCCACAGCAGCAGGTCTCCACGGTAACCGGGTCACATCCGCATGCCATTGCGGGGCGCCCTGAAACCTTAACCCCCAGCATCCACCCCAATCTGGGCGAGAGAAGCAAACACCAGGGACTTCATCGATATGCCCTTCGACGGATTTTTAGGCCCGTCCTGGGAACCGTAGACTCTGACTAGGATACTGCGCCACTCCGTTTATTATATCATAAGATGTATAAATATCAAGAGCAGTATATTGCCGTTAAAAAACTTTTTACAAAAGTAGTCCCAACACCAGGCCCAGCACGGCGCCGGCCATCACCTCAAACGGCGTATGCCCCACCAGTTCCTTCAGATCCTTTTGAAAGATATCGGGCGGCGTTTCGCGCCAATGGTCCATGATATAATTGAGGATGACAGCCTGCCGCCCGGTTTCCAGCCGAACGCCCGAGGCGTCGTACATGACGATAACCGCCAAAACGGTCATAATGGCAAACTCCGGCGAGGACAGGCCGCACACCTGAGCCGTGGCCACTGCCGCGCCGACCACCGTCGAGGTATGGGACGACGGGAGTCCGCCGGACGAAAAGAAAAGCCGCAGCCGGATTTGACGCGTTTTAGCGTAATGCGTGATGATCTTCAGCGCCTGTGCCGAAAACCAGCAGACAACGGCGACGTCAATCACATAATTGCCGGTCAAAAAGCCTTTCATATACTTCCTTTCAATATCGTCTTCCGGCCAGCCATCGGGCCAGTGCGGAAATAAAGTCACAATCGTCAAAGCGGCGGGCCGCCCGCAGCGCCTCTTCGGTCAGCCGGTCGATTTCTTTTCGGCACGCATCCAGGCCCCAGGCCGTCACATACGTGGTCTTGCCCTCCTTGGCGTCGCTGCCAATCGACTTTCCAAGCTCCTGCTCGCTGCCCTCGACGTCCAGGATATCGTCCCGAATCTGAAAGGCGAGGCCGACGCTGCGGGCATATTGCTCGGCGGCGGCACATTGCTCCTGCGGCGCGCCGGCCAGCAGGCAGCCGCCGACACAGGCGGCCGACAGCAAAGCCCCCGTTTTGAGCTCCACCATGCGGGGCAGGTGTTCCGCGCCGAGCGTCCCCTCTTCCATCTGCAAATCCATCGTCTGCCCGCCTATCATGCCGTAAATCCCGGCGCAGCGCGCAATGTGGGCCATCGCACGGACTGCATCGCGGGGGCGCGCAAAGCGCGCGGCGGCATCGGACATCACCTCATAAGCGCGATTGAGCAGCGCGTCACCGGCCAGCACGGCCGTCCATTCGCCAAAGGCCTTATGACAAGTAGGGCGGCCGCGGCGCAGATCGTCGTTGTCCATGCAGGGCAGATCGTCGTGAATGAGCGAATAGGTGTGAATCATCTCAAGCGCGCCGGCAAAGGGAAGCACTTCTTCCGTCCGCCCGCCGCACAGCCGGTAAAACTCCAGCAAGAGAGCCGGCCGCAAACGCTTGCCGCCGCCCAGCAGACTGTAACGCGCCGCTTCCAGAACGCGCTTTTGCGGCACGGCGCTTTCGGGCAGCAGCTCGTCGAGCGCCCTTTCGGTCATGCCGGCATATTGGCTGAGCCGTTCGGTCACCATCACGCCTGCTCCTCCTCGCCAAAGGGGGCGGTCTGCGGCCCGTCGGGAGTCTGTACCAGCAGGCGGAGCTTCTGCTCTGCGGCGTCCAGCGTCGCTCCGCATTGGCGAATCAGCGCTGTCCCCTCTTCAAAAAGCGCCAGGCTTTTATCGAGCGGCGCGTCCCCCTGCTCCAGCGCCTTTACAATTGCCTCCAAACGCTTCATTGCCGTTTCGAATACGAATTTTTTGTCAGCCATGTCGATCCTTTCTCCTCTTTTTCCACCGACTGCACCAAGCAGCCGGCATGTCCGTCAGCAAACTGAATTTCAAGCTTATCCCCGGGGGCGACAGCCCCTGCGCTTTTGATGACGCCTTCACTGCCCCGCACCATAGAGTACCCGCGCGACAGCACCTTGAGCGGGCTGAGCGCGTCCATGGTGGCGGCCAAGTGCACATACGCCTTCCGCTTTTCGGCGAGAATGGCGGCCATGGCGCTGCTCATCCGCTGCTCCTGAATGGACAGCAGAAGGCTGCGCTCGTTCAGATACTCATAGGGACTGGACAGGATGCGCTTGGCCGCAATCGCATCGAGCCGGGCGCGCAGCTCCCCGATTTTCTGCATTTCGATGCGGGTGATGCGGTTGAGCACGTTGCGCAGGCCGACGCGCAGTTCCGCGGCATCGCAAACGGCCAATTCGGCGGCGTTGGAGGGCGTTGCGGCGCGTACATCGGCCACATAATCCGATATCGTGACATCCGGCTCATGCCCCACCGCCGAAATGACCGGGGTTTGGCATGCAAAAATGGCCCGTGCCACCACCTCTTCGTTAAACGCCCACAGGTCCTCGATCGAGCCGCCGCCGCGCCCGGTAATGATGACATCGGCCAGCCTGTGCTCGTCCACATAGGCCAGCATACCGGCAATCTCCTGCGCGGCGCCCTCGCCCTGCACCTTTACGGGGCAGACGAGCACCTCGCAGGCGGGAAACCGGCGGTCCAGCACGCGGATCATGTCGCGCACCGCGGCGCCGGTCGGCGAGGTGATCAGCGCAATGCAGCGCGGATACCGCGGGAGAGGCTTTTTTCTTTCTTTGGCAAAGAGCCCCTCGCGCAGCAGCTTCTCCTTCAGCTGTTCAAAGGCGACGTACAAAGCGCCCACGCCATCGGGCTGCATGCTGCTGACGTAGATTTGATACTGGCCGCTTTTGGGAAACGAGCTTACGCGGCCGTATAAAATCACCTTCATTCCGCTTTCGGGGCGAAATTGCAGATGCGAAGCGCTGCCGCGGAACATGACGGCGCTGATCACGGCGCCGTCATCCTTGAGGGTAAAATAATGGTGCCCGGAAGAATGTATTTTATAATTGGACAGCTCTCCGCGGACGCAAAGCTGTCCCAGGATTTCATCGCCATCCAAGAGTGTTTTGATATAGGCGGAAACCTCGGTTACGGACAATGGCTGTCGGGTCATAGCACACCTCTTTGTATTGCGGCCAGCACAGCGGCGCCCAGCGCGTTGTCGCCCCCCAGACCCTGCTGCGCAAAGCGCAGATCGCCGGTTTCGGGCAAGGCCTTTTTTAAAAAAAGCGACGCGGAAACACCGCCGGAGATCAAAACCGGCAGCGGGTAACGCGCACGCGCCGCCTCGGTGGTGCGGCGGACCGTCTGGGTTACCGTGTTGAGCACAAAGCGTGCCACATCGGCGGGAGACCGTCCCTTTTCCATGGCGGCACGGAACTGATTTTCTACGCCGGACAGCGAAAAATACAGGCCGTCCAGACGCACGCGCGAAAAGTCCGCGCTTTCCGAGCG
>CAKUPI010000157.1 GCA_934675045.1 uncultured Eubacteriales bacterium | reverse complement strand
ACCGACGAGCTGGACGCCATCCTCTCGGTGGACACCACCAAGGGCAATAAAATCATCAACACGCGCGACTTTTCCATCTCTCCCACGGTCATGCAGGGCTATATTCTGAAGGTCAGCAGCGATCTGGTGGACCTCATGGAGATCACCCTGGGCAAGCCCGCCCACGTGTTCCCCCTCTCGCAGCAGGATATCACCCCCTACGGCAACGACCTGTACCACCTCAACAGCATTCTTCAGCCCGCAACGGCCACCAAGGCCCCGGTGGTAGGCGTGGCCATTACCGCGCAGACCGCGGTGCCCGGCTGTGCCACCGGCGCCAGCCACTTTGCCGACATCGAAGAAACCGCCCGCTTTATGCTCGAGGCCGCCAAGGCCTTTGGCCGGGGCGAGCTGTCCTTCTACGACAAGGAGGAGTTTGCCCGTATTCAGGCGCTCTACGGCGATATGAGCCATTTCCAGGGCCTCGGCAAACGGTAAACGGCGGCGCAGCCCCTGTTTTACGCAGAGCGGCGTTTGGCAAAAAGGAGGGTTTTTTATGATCAAAGTAGGCGCTATCACCATCGGTCAGTCCCCGAGAACGGACGTGACACAGGATATTCTCCCCCTGCTGGGGGATCGGGTGGAATTGCTTCAGGCTGGCGGTCTGGACGGCCTGACCCGGGAAGAGATTGAAACCTTTCAGCCCGGCCCGGACGACTATGTGCTGATTTCCCGCTTGCGGGACGGAAGCTCGGCCGTCTTTGCCGAGCGGTACATCCTCCCCAGATTGCAAGACTGCATTGACAAGCTGGAAGAGCAGGGGGCGGAAATCATACTGTTTCTCTGCACGGGGGATTTTCCTGCCGTGTTCCACTCCAAGGTGCCCCTGATTTTCCCCTGCAAAGTCCTCAACGGCATGGTGCCGGCGCTGGCCGGCCGGGGCAAAATCGCCGTCCTCACCCCCACGCCCCAGCAGGTGGCCCAGTCAGAGAGCAAATGGCAGGAATATGTTTCCGAAGTCACTGCCATTCCCGCCTCTCCCTACGGCAGCCCCGAGGAGATAGACCGCGCCGCCCGTCAGGTGGCGGAAATGGACGTGGATCTGGTGGTCATGGACTGCATCGGGTACAGCGCGGAAATGAAAGCCCATTTCCATAAAATCTCGGGGAAGCCGGTCATTTTGTCCCGTACCCTGGCCGCCCGGGCGCTGATGGAGCTGCTGTCCTGAGGTTAAGGGCGCGGCATAAGCCGGGCGAAACCGCAGCCCGGACGCCGATGCCCGCCGGTTACAGGTAAAACGAGCGCCCGGTGTGCTGCCGCTTGGCAGCGCACCGGGCGCTTATTGCCGCAGGGACTGCATTCTGCGGTCAGACACGCGGCGGGGACGCCGGAACGGCGGCCAAGCGGCGGGAAAATCCCTGACCGCATCGCCGCTGCCGCCGAACGCGCAGGGGCGTCCGCAACGCCGCACAAAATGCGTCTCACCGTCCTCTTTTTCGCACGTCCTCGTCGATGCGGCGCTTCCAGTCGGCGCGGAGCGGCCGGCCGGCGCGGACGCTGCACACCGCTTCGCCGATGACCTCGTAATTGAGCGCCGTGCCCGGTTCGTCGCACTTGTAGTCTACCGCGCGGTCGGCGCCGATGCCGAAGCGCGCCGCCTCCCGCGCTGCGTCGATGTTGGCGCCGAGGAACAAAAACTCCCAGCCGTATCGCGCCTTTTGCCGCTCGATCATGCGGCGCACGGTCTCATAGCCGTAACGGCGGCTGGCGTTTTCGCAGCCGTCGGTGGTGATGACGAACATCGTCCTTTTCGGCACGTCCTCGCATCTTGCGTACTTATGGATGCTGCCGATGTGGTGGATGGCGCCGCCCACGGCGTCCAGCAGGGCCGTGCAGCCGCGGGTGAAGTACTCCTTTTCCGTCAGGGGCGGCACCTTGTCAAGCGGCAGGCGGTCGTGGATGACCGTGCTCACGCTGTCAAAGAGCACCGTGGAGACGAGTGCCTGGCCGGATTCCCTCTTCTGCCGGGCGATCATGGAGTTGAAGCCGCCGATGGTGTCCGCCTCCAGCCCGCTCATCGAGCCGCTGCGATCCAAGATAAAGACCAGTTCTGTCATGGGAAAAGCCCTCCTTCGTTTGTCTGTGCGCATATTGTAGCGCATCCGAAGGAGGGCTTGGTCGCCTGCCGGGCGACATTTCAGAACATCAGCGGCTGCTCGCTTGATATTGATTCCAAATGACACTGTCCAAATCCCGCACTGTCAAGTCCGGATATCCGCGATTCCTCAGCTCCTTGACAGCTTCTCTGAACAGCACCTGACATTCGTCATGGGAAATGTCCGTGCCGAGCGCGTCCCGCACGCAATGGCGAATGTGGACATCCGGCTTGCACCGGTTTGGGTCTCCTGCCATCATAAACAAATAATTGACTGCGGCGTCCCCCATGCCCTTTACCGAGCGCAGAACCAGTTCAAGCAGCGCTTCCTTTTCAAAATGCTGAAAATCCGCAAGGGTGTCTATGTCCAGGAGATCATGCAATTTCGCCGCGATTTCATAGCACACTTCCGCCTTGTTCCGGCCGCTCAGCACCTGATGGTTTTTTAATACATCCCCTGCAAATGCAGAGCAATCGTCAAACCCGTTTACATGAGCCATGAAATCGGACAGCGTACCCTGCGCGGCATACAGATCGCCGCCCATGTACGCATCGGCATACCGCTGCAAAACGGGGACCGTCACCGCGTAATACTTCGCCCGCAGCGAATAGACGCAGTCGAGGATACACATGGGCAAAGCCCGGTAGCGCTCGCCGCTGCGGAAGGCTTTGAGCTTCGCGTCGAAAGTTTCCGCGCAATACTGCGAAAACAACGCTGTCTGCTTCTTTGTGATCATGGGCAGTCACGCTCCCAGCAGGCTTTGGTCAAAGGCGAAGAGCGCCTCGTTGATTTTGAAAATATCGTAGTCCCGCCGGGTGATGAAATACTCGATGATGACGTCAAACTTGCTGCTCGGGCTGAGGGCATAGCCCGCGCGGGCGATAAAATCCCGCGTTTCCGCCAAGTCAAGCTCGAGCGCGACGGCAAAGGCCACCGCCGTGGGCTTGGAGGGCTTGTAGTCCGGGTTGCTGCGGATTTTGGAGAACAGCTTGCGGTTCACATTGGCCTTTTTGTAAACCTCGGCGTCCTTTTTGCCGCTGCGGTCGATGAGCTTTAGCAGCGTCTCCGAAAACCCGGCGTCCAGATGGGCGAGCGCCTCGTCCAGCCCGGCGGCCGCCATGGACGCGTCCTCGCAGCGGGACAGTGCCCGGCTCTCCGGGGCGCGCATCGGACCCCGGCGTGCGCCGGCGTGCGCGTTTGCATAGTGCTCGTCGATGTAGGCGGCGACGTCGGCGAACCGCGCGCTGCCGAACGGATAGGATTTGCGGCTGAAAATGACGAGGTAGACCGTCATTTCGTTTTCCGCGAGGAATGTGCCGATGGTGTCCGCCGCCACGCGGAGGGCCTGAACCTTTGGGTAGCCGAAAACGCCGGCGGAGATCAGCGGAAAGGCCACCGTCTCGCAGCCGTGGGACTTGGCCAGCGCAAGGCTTGCGCGGTAACAGGAGGCAAGCTTTTCCCGCTCGCCGTACCCGCCGCCGTTCCACACGGGGCCGACGGTGTGGATGACATATTTGCACGGCAGGCGGTACGCGCCGCTGATTTTGGCCTCGCCCGTCTTACAGCCGCCGAGCGTCCGGCATTCTGCCAGCAGCTCCGGCCCCGCCGCGCGGTGGATGCACCCGTCCACGCCGCCTCCGCCGAGCAGGGACTCGTTGGCCGCGTTGACGATGGCGTCCACGCGCATTTTGGTAATGTCATTGAGAACGAAAATAAGGGGCATACTGTCACCGCCAGTCTGTGTATTTTCGGAATCATGCGCGGCTGTCCTCCGCTTCGCGCCGCTGCGTCTGCGGGGACAATGGCCCGCTGCCGCGCACGCCCTGCGGGCTTTGCCGCCGGGCAGAAGCCGGGGCCTTTGCCCCGTCAGCGTCCGCACACGCTTCACCGGCGGCGGCGCGCCGCAAAGAGCAGGGCCATACGGCGCCTGACCGCGTTGTTTTCCATGATAGCACATCCGGCCGGACAAGGCAAGAAAGCGGCAGCTTCGCAGGCTTTGGGCGGAGATTTGCGCATACCGATTTCTTTTTCACTCCCTACAACACCGATGCGCCCATGTCGGCCTTCGTCATCAGCGATCAGAGCATGGTCAGCGCCTTCTGGGACTATCTTGTGGGCATCTTCGGCTGACGGCGGCCGGAAACAACAGGGTGGACATACCGCTTGCGGTATT
>CAKUPI010000156.1 GCA_934675045.1 uncultured Eubacteriales bacterium | reverse complement strand
GATCTTCCCGTCAAATATTCGCAATATCGTCACTTTTTTCAAAAATCCCCGTTAGGGCGCTTGATTTTCTTCCCCTTTGTGATACAATTTAATCAAATACCAACGAAATCAAATCCGTAAACCGAATAAAAGAACAGGAGTTGAGGTAAATGGCAATTCCCACCATGATGGATGCGCTGGTAAAAACCGGTCCTGTGAAGGGTCTGGTCCTGACGCAGGTTCCCGTCCCCACCCCCGGTCCCGGCGAAGTTCTGATCAAAATCCGCAAAACGGCGATTTGCGGCACAGACGTTCACATCTGGGACTGGAACAGCTGGTCGCAGGAGAATCTGAATCCCCCCCTGACCGTCGGCCACGAGTACGTCGGCGAAATCGCCGCGCTGGGCGCGGGCGTTTCGCAGTTTGCCGTCGGCCAGCGCGTCTCCGGCGAGGGGCACATTGTCTGCAACCAGTGCTACAACTGCCGCACCGGCAACGGCCAGTGGTGCAAGTACACCCGCGGCGTCGGCGTCAACCGTGACGGCGCCTTTGCCGAATACCTGTGCATTCCCGCCACCAACGTCATTCCCATCGAGGACGACCTGCCCGACGACGTCGTCTCCTTCTTTGACGCCTTCGGCAACGCCACCCACACGGCGCTGATGTGGGATTTGACGGCCAAGAACGTTCTGGTCACCGGCGCGGGGCCCATCGGCATCATGGCGGCCGCCGTCGCCAGGTTTGCGGGTGCGCGCAGCGTCACCATCACCGATTTGAACGACTACCGCCTCGACCTCGCCCGGAAAATGGGAGTCACCCGCGCGGTCAACACCGGCAGGGAGGACCTTGAGCAGGTCATGCGCGAGCTCGGCATTCAGGAGGGCTGGGATGTCGGCCTTGAAATGTCCGGCGCCGCCCCCGCCTTCCGGCAGCTGCTCCGCTCGATGATGTGCGGCGGCAAGGTCTCGCTGCTCGGCCTGATGGGCAAGCCCATGGAAACCGACTGGAACGAGATCATCATGAAGGGCCTGCGCCTTCAGGGCATTTACGGCCGCAAGATGTTCGAGACCTGGTACCAGATGAAGGCCATGGTGCAGGGCGGTCTGGACCTCAGCCCCATCATTACCCACCGCTTCCACTACACCGAGTTTGAAAAGGGCTTTGAAGCCATGCTTTCGGGCAATTCCGGCAAGGTCGTGCTGGACTGGACCGGCAAATAGACAAAACGCCGCAGGCGATTACACACCATCACAACAAGGAGGTTTTCTTCATGAAAGAAGCGCTGAAAATCTATCAGTCCCAGCTCGAGAGCATCCGTGAGGCCGGCACCTATAAAGAGGAACGCATCATCACCACCCCCCAAAAGGCCCGCATCGACACCACGCAGACGCGCGGCGTCCTCAACATGTGCGCCAACAACTACCTCGGCCTGTCCAACAACCCCGAGCTCATTCAGGCCGCCAAGGACAGCTACGACAAGTGGGGCTTTGGCCTTTCCTCCGTCCGCTTCATCTGCGGCACGCAGGACCTGCACAAGCAGCTCGAGCGCAAAATCTCCGACTTTTTGGGCATGGACGACACCATCCTCTACTCCTCGTGCTTTGACGCCAACGGCGGTCTCTTCGAGACTCTGCTCGGCCCCGACGACGCCGTCATTTCCGACGAGCTCAACCACGCCTCCATCATCGACGGCGTCCGCCTGTGCAAGGCCAAACGCTTCCGCTATAAAAACAACAACATGGAGGACCTCGAAGCCCAGCTCAAAGAGGCCGACGCGCAGGGCGCCCGCATCAAGCTGATCGCCACCGACGGCGTCTTTTCGATGGACGGCTACATCGCCAACCTTCAGGGCATCTGCGACCTGGCCGACCGCTACAACGCCCTCGTCATGGTGGACGACAGCCACGCCGTCGGCTTTATGGGCGAGCACGGCAAGGGCACGCCGGAGCACTGCGGCGTCATGGGCCGCGTCGACATCATCACCGGCACCCTCGGCAAGGCGCTGGGCGGCGCTTCGGGCGGCTACACCTCGGCCCGCCGGGAGATCGTCGACCTGCTGCGCCAGCGTTCGCGCCCCTACCTCTTCTCCAACACGCTGGCCCCGGCCATCGCCGCCGCCTCCATCAAGGTTTTCGACATGCTGAGCGCGTCGACGGCGCTGCGCGACAAGGTGCACGAAAACGCCCGCTATTTCCGCGCCGAAATGGAAAAGGCCGGCTTTGACCTGCTGCCCGGCGAGCACCCCATTGTCCCCGTCATGCTGTACGACGCCAAAATCGCCAACGAGTTCGCCCGCCGTATGCTGGAAAAAGGCGTTTACGTCATCGGCTTCTGCTACCCCGTCGTCCCCAAGGGCCGTGACCGCATCCGCACCCAGATTTCGGCCGGCCACAGCCGGGAGGACCTCGACTTTGCCGTCAAGTGCTTTAAGGAAGTCAAAGAGGAAATGGGACTCTGATTTTCCCCTCAAAAACCCAAAAGGCCGCCTTCGGGCGCGATGGCGGGCTTCTTTACAACAAAAAAAGGGCGTGACCGCGGCGGTCACGCTCTTTTTTTGCTGCCGGGGGATTTGAAAGCGCGCGGGGTTTCGGCTTTTTCCGTCAGGCCGCGCGGAACAGCAATTGCAGGCCCATGACGATCATCCAGATGTAGGCGCAGGTTTTCGGAATCATCAGCAGGCCGACCTTGGGCCTTTTTTTGCTGAGCAGGGTGACCGGCAGATAGCAGCCGAAGGAAATGAGGATGGCGGCCACCATGCGCGTCATGTGGTACCCGTAGGTGTTGCCGGAGAGGGCGTAAAGCACGATGATGCCGATTCCCGTGACGGCAAAGACGGCGTTTCGGAGCACGGACAGCCTGGGATTGCCCTCATCGCTGCACCAGTTGTTCTGCGGCAGAAGGCAGATTGCAATGCGGAGGATGGCGGAGGCCCAGACGATCAGCGTCAAAAGGGCGGGGGCCTTCAGCTCGGGGAAGGTGCTCTGCCAGATGTAAAGCAGCAGGATGTAAAAGACCGTCATGGTGACGGAGGAAACCTGAAGCCCGATTCCCAGCTGCCGCTCAATCTTCTCGCTGCTGCCCCTGACGGCCCGGAGGACGCGGGGGACAAGGTGAAAGGCGTCGCCGCCGCACAGCGTCAGGGTCAGCACGCCGTACAGGACAAAGAGCCTGTTTCCCCCCGACAGGGCGAAGAACAAAATCCCCGCAATCAGGTCAAAGGCCAAATATCCCACGTCAAATACCGCTTCCATCCAATCGGAAGCCTGTGAGCTTTTCTGTTTCATTCCGTCTGCTCCTTTTCTTTCGTCAGGCTGTGATACCCGAAGTAATTCCGCAAAAACAAAACCCCCGCCAAGGCCAGCGCGCAGCCGACGCCGGAGTAAAAAAAGGCGACAAACCGGTCGGGAAAAACGCCCGCCGCGCGCAGCCCGATTCCGCCGCCCATCATGCAGGCCATCAGCACATAGGCCCTGCGGTCAAAAAAATGCCAAAACGGCCGCCGGGCCTGATACCCGAGGATGCGCCTTGTGTGCTTTTTGCTCATCCGGTAAAACATGGCGGCAAACAAAAGGAACACCGCCGCGGACAGCAGGTACAAATACCACGCCGGAGCAACGGCCCGGTAAGACACCACTCCCAGCCTTGCGACGTTGAACCCGGCCGTAAGCCACACAAGGCCGGCGATCAGCAGAAGGGTTCTCTGTTTGACGTAAAATCGCTGCTTCATCGGCTCACACCGCCATCTTCCTGAGGTAGTCGTCGGCATTGCGGCAGATCTTCTGGAACACAGCCCGGCACAGCCGCTTTTCCTCCTCGGTCAGCCCGCTTAAAACCTGGCGGGCAAACTCGCGCTGCGCCCGGATTCCGTCCCCGACAATGGGGCCTGCCTTTTCCAAAAGGACAATCTCGATCCGCTTTTTGCTGGCGGCGCTTTGCGTGCGCTCAATCAGCCCCTTGCTCTCCAGCCCCTTCAGTGAGGAGGATACGTGGGATTTTGTCGATTTTCGAACCCTGACCACGTCGGCCGCCGTCTTGTGCTGCGGATTGTTGTGCAGAAACATCAGAATGTCATATTCCATTTGCGTCAGCCGGTACTTCTCGCACACGCCCCGCGCCAGCAGCTCGTAGCAGCTTGTGATGGTTTTGTGCTGATCCCAGAAAAACATGCGGTTTCTCCTGCCTTATCGTTCTATTTAGAACTATCATATTGCATGAAGCCGCCCTTGTCAATCCCCCGCCGGAAAAAAGATTCCGGCGGGCGGCGCAAAACGCCCATGCGATTTTTTCCGCACGGCTCCGTTCCGGGCGGCCTCTTTTCGCGCGATCCTGTCCCGCGCGGCGTGTTTCCCCACG